>JAYVMG010000156.1:0-4505 GCA_043759095.1 Acidobacteriota bacterium
TGTCGAACTCGACGAGCGGCGCCTTCGCGCCGGTCGCGGCCTGCCTGGCGGCGGCAGGTTTCGCCGCGGCTTTGACGGCCGGGGTTTGGGCGAACGCGGTCGCGGCGGACAGTGCGAGCACCGGAATCGTTAATAGCAGTCGACGCATACTTTGCTCCTTTAACTTCTAGTCTCGGTTCTTACTTCGCAGTTCTTATTTTTTCAGCGTTTCAAGCTGCGCTTTCATTTGCGCGTTGTTCGGGTCGAGTTCGACCGCTTTCTCCATTGCGGCGATCGCGCCGGGCTTGTCGCCCTTCGCGGTCTTCATCTGGGCGACGGCCGAGTAGCTGCGCGCGGACTTCGGGTAGTACTCAAGATTCGCCTGCAGGTAGACCAGCGCATCGTCGTACTTGGTGGCGGTGTTGGCGCGCTGGGCCATGGTGATCATCGCGCTTTCGCTGAAGTCGTAGCTCTGGCCAGGGTAGAACTTCTCGCGCAGGTCCTTGAATTTCGCCAGGCCCGCCGCCGCGCCGCCCGCATGACCGGCCTCCGTCATGATGTCGGTGATCTGCTTCGGAATGGGCACGCCTCGATGGCAGGTGGCGCAGAGAACGCGCGCCGTCGCATCCGCGCCCTTGCCCACGGCCACGGGCAGTTTCGCGTTGATCTCGCGCGCGAGCGTCATCATGCCGCGCGCCGCTTTCTTTGCCGGCTTCTCGTCCGACGCCATGTCGTTGCGGCCGCCGCGTCCCTCCTGCACGTGGCAGTAGTTGCACTGGACGCCAAGCGCCGCGGTGAACGCCTGCATCGTCGTGATGACTGTTTCGCGCGGCGTGTCTTTCGGGAAGATCATCAGGTTGGACATCGGCGGCGGGCCACCGCCACGCGCGATTGTGACGGTCCCGGTGACGCCCGGGGCAGGCGGCTGCTGCGCCGCGGCGATCGAGGCGGTCAGCAGCAACGTGGCGAGGGCGAGTGCGGACAGACGCCTCATGCGCGAACCTCTTTGCCGACGAGTTGGCGGACGAACGAGAGCCAGTGCCGGTATTGCGGCAGCTGTCCCCGGACCGCCTGGTTGTACGTGTCCTGAATACGACGGGTGATGGGTCCCGGTTTACCACCGCTCATCACGCGGCCGTCGACCTCGCGGATCGCGGTCACTTCGACGGCGGTTCCCGTGAAGAAGAGCTCGTCGGCGCCGAGGACGTCCTCGACCGAGATGGGGGAGACGGTCGCTTCGATGCCGAGGTCCTTCGCGATGTCGAGAATCGACGCGCGCGTGACGCCCATCAGGATGCTGGCGTCCTTGTCGTTGGTGACGAGCGCGCCGTTCTTGACGACAAACAGATTCTCGCCGGACCCTTCCGCCACGAGTCCCTGCGAGTTCAGGAGCAGAGCCTCATCGAACCCGCGCTTCTGCGCCTCGTTCACGGCGCGCGCTGAGTTGATGTACTGCCCGCACGCTTTTGCCCACGCGGGGATCGCGCTGTTGTCGAACTTACGGATGGGCGACACGGTGACCCGGACGCCGTTGTCGGCATCTGCGAGGTACTTGCCGGTCGGTACGGCGGCAATCGCCACGGTGACGGGGCATTCCTTCGTCCACACGCTCAGCGTGCCGGCGTCGAAGAACGCGACGGGGCGCAGATACGAGGCTTCCAGCTTGTTTGCCCGCACGACCTCGAGGCTGGCCTCGGCGATCGTCTGCTGCGAGTAGGGAATGTCGAGGTCGTACAGCGCAGCCGATTTGTAGAAGCGCTCGAGGTGCGCGTCGAGCCGGAAGATCGCCGGACCGTCGGCCGTCGGGTACGATTTCATCCCCTCGAAGACGCCCGTGCCGTACTGCAGGCCATGCGCCAGCACATGCACCGTCGCGTCGGCCCAGGGGACCAGTTTGCCGTTGAACCAGATTGTGTCAGTCGGGGTGTAGCCCATTGCTCTCTCCAGGGTCCGAATACCGGAACTGAATATATTCCGAATACCGGAACTGAATATATATCGGGATGGCCGCACAGGACCGATATCTGTGCTGACGTGTCTGAATTCCGCATCGAGAAGCGCCGCGCCGAAGCCGACCTGACCCTGGCGACGGGAATTGCCGTTCGCGGCTGTTTCTTCCTCTCCAGCGCGAACGCCAGCCATTCCGGTCCGGAGCGGGTCGCCGACCTGCTGAACGCGGAGACCGGGTTTTTTCCGTTCGAACTGACCGACGGCGGCGCCGCGCACACGGTTCTTTACAACCGGCGACAAGTCGTCCTCGTCACGCTGGTCGGGGAGACCGTTGAAGCGACGCTCGATCCCGGCTACAGCGTGGCGACGGAACGCCGCGTGCGCATGCTGCTCTCGAACGGCCGTTCACTCGAAGGCGTGGTGCGGGTGTATCGTCCGAGCGGTCGCGACCGCCTGAGCGACTACGCGCGCGCTCCCGAGATGTTTCGGTACGTCGAGACGGCGGAGGGCACGGTGATCGTGAACGCGGAACATATCGTGGAACTTCGGGAGACGACAGAAGCATGAGCGCTCAGATCGATGGACTGTTCCGGCTGATGTGCGAGGCCGGCGCCTCCGACCTGCATCTGTCGGTCGGCACGCCGCCCCTCATTCGCAAGGACGGCGGCATGATGCCGCTCGATCCGGCCGCGCCGGTGCTCGACGGCGACACCGTGATCCGGCTGCTCGACCCGATCACGCCCGAGAAGAACAAGCAGGAATTCGCCGAGAGGTTCGACACCGACTTCGCGTACGAGATTCCCGGGCTCGCGCGCTTCCGCGCCAACATCTTCATGGATCGCAAAGGGAAGGGCGCCGTGTTCCGCGTCATCCCGAGCAAGATCCTCACGGCCGAGCAACTGGGTCTGTCGCCGGCGATTCTCAACCTGTGCAAGCTGAACAAGGGCCTCGTCGTCGTCACCGGCCCCACCGGCTCCGGCAAGTCGACGACGCTATGCGGGATGATCGATTACATCAACCGCACGCGCAAAGATCACCTCATCACGATCGAAGACCCGATCGAGTTCGTGCACGAGAACAAGGAGTGCGCGATCAACCAGCGCGAGGTGCATAACCACACGTTGTCGTTCAAGAACGCGCTGCGCGCGGCGTTGCGCGAGGATCCGGACATCATTCTGGTCGGCGAAATGCGCGACCTCGAGACGGTGGCGATCGCGATTGAGACGGCGGAGACGGGGCACCTCGTCTTCGGCACGTTGCACACGACGACCGCGGCGTCCACCGTGGATCGCATCATCGATCAGTTTCCGGCCGACCGGCAGGCGCAGATCCGCGTGATGCTGTCTGAGTCGCTGAAGGGCGTCATCTCGCAGACGCTGTGCAAGAAGATCGGCGGCGGCCGCGTGGCGGCGCTCGAGATCCTGATCGTGACCCCGGCGATCAGTAACCTGATTCGTGAGTCGAAGACCTTCCAGATTCAATCGATGATGCAGGTCGGGAAGGCGATCGGCATGGTCACGCTGAACGATTCGTTGCTGGACCTGGTGGCCAAGAAACTCGTGGCCCCCGAGGAGGCCTACCTCAAGGCGATCGACAAGGGCAGCATGGAGGTGGGGCTCAGAAAATTCGGGTTCGAGCCGCCCAAAGTGGCTCCGCTGGGAGCTCCGGCTCCGCCGGCCGCGCCGCCGCGGCCGGGTCCGCCAGGCGCCCCGCGCACCTGAACGACATGGCCTGTTGCGCCGTTCGAGACCGCCGTGCTATATTCGCAAAGTTCTGTTGGGGCTAGGACCACCCTATCTAGCCCCGCCGCTTCAAAAGCGTCCCCGATCGGCAATACGGGCGGGGGCAGACCATCCGTCGCGACCAACTCATTTGTGAAGGTCATAGGGTTTTCAGGCGCCAAGCCGCAAGGCTTCTAGGCCTGAAGCGACATTCCGCCGCGCAGCGATGCGCGGTGCTTTGTGATTTGTATTTATGCCGACTATCAGTCAACTCGTCCGCGCCGGGCGCAAGAAGATCGTCAGCAAGACGAAGAGCCCCGCGTTGCAGAACAGCCCGCAGAAGCGCGGCGTCTGCGTCCGCGTCTTCACCCAGACCCCGAAGAAGCCGAATTCCGCGTTGCGCAAGGTTGCACGCGTGCGGCTGACCAACGGCATCGAGGTGACGACCTACATCCCGGGCGTGGGCCACAACCTGCAGGAGCACTCGCTGGTGCTCATCCGCGGCGGCCGCGTCAAGGATCTGCCGGGCGTTCGCTACCACGTCGTCCGCGGCACGCTCGACGCTGTCGGCGTGCAGGGCCGGATGCAGGGTCGATCGAAGTACGGCGCGAAGCGCCCCAAGAAGGCTTAAGCCATGCCACGTAGACGAGTCGTTTCCAAACGCGAAATCCCCGCCGATCCGCTCTATCAGAGCGCCTTGGTCACCAAGTTCATCAACTGCGTGATGAGCGACGGCAAGCGCAGCACGGCGGAGCGTATTTTCTACAAGAGCTTCGACATCATCAAGGAGAAGACCTCGGACGACCCGCTCAAGGTCTTCAAGAAGGCGATCGACAACGTCAAGCCGAGCCTTGA
>JAYVMG010000157.1:0-11940 GCA_043759095.1 Acidobacteriota bacterium
GTCGGTGTTGCGCTCCCGCTCTTCACGCCGCCCGAGTGCCGAAACTACATCCGACACTCCGGCTACCGTCTCGCTGTATAGTTGTGAAAACCGCTCTAAGCAACAGGTCCTCAAGCAGTCAAGAGCCTGGGGCTTGACCAACCGGCGCGGCTGTCCGCTCACATCGCAAGCGATCGGCGTGCTGCTGCGGAACCAGCTCTATGCCGGCATCGTGGACGTCACCGAGTACGGCGTTCGCGCAAAACGCGGCGATTTCGAGCCGCTGATCTCAGAGGACTTGTTCTACCGCGTGCAGTCGGTGCTGTCTGGCCGCGTGCCGACGACGACTCCACAGCAGCGGGCGCACCCGGACTTTCCACTCCGTGGGTTCGTACGTTGCGAGTCCTATGTGCGCGGCCTCACCGGCAGCTGGTCGAAGGGCCGAAGTGAGTACTACGCGTACTACCACTGCCGCCCTGGCTGCCGCGCTGTCAACGTGACGAAGGTCAAACTGGAAGGACTGTTCGCAGACGAACTCGCCCTGCTGCAGCCAACGCCAGGCTACATGCGGCTACTCAAGGAATCGGTTCTACAGATCTGGAAGGCGCGGAAAGCGGCCGTGCGCGAGGAACTCGCGAGCGCTGAGCGTGCCGCAAAGGCGATTCAGGACAAGCTGGACCGTCTGGACGAAGCGTTCCTCTTCGGGCGCTCGATTGACATCGAGACGTACGACCGTCACGCGGAGAAGCTGCGCGAGGAGCTCACGCTCGCCCGGATCGACCGTCACCCAGGACAGCTCGATGAACTCGACGTAGAGGGCATCCTGGCGTTCGCTGAACGCCTTCTGCCACGCGCAGCAGACCTCTGGGTGCAGGCATCGCTCGAACAGCGGCAGCGGTTCCAACGACTGTTCTTTCCGGACGGAATCGCGTTCGACGGAAATCGCTTTATTGGAACCGGCGTAACCGCACCGGCCTTCAGCTACTTGCGGACGATCGAGGATGGAAATGAAAGAGTGGTGGACCTGACCGGGATCGAACCGGTGACCTCATCAATGCCATTGATGCGCGCTCCCAACTGCGCTACAGGCCCACTCTGGGAAAGGTCTTGCGAAGACGAACCCTAATGGTAACGCGCCCGGCTGGCAGGGTCAAACCTGCGCCGCCTTCATTTGCGGCTCCCGCCCTTGAACACCGTGCCGTCCTTGACGACGATCTCGACGCGCGACAGCGCGACGATGTCGAACAGCGGGTTGCCCGTCACGACGATCACGTCCGCCAGCTTGCCGGGTTCGATCGTCCCGAGATCGGCGCCCTTACCGATGATCTGCGCGTTGACGCGGGTCGCCGCCGCGATCGCCCGCTGCGGTGTCATCCCCATGTCCACGTGCACCTTGATCTCGCGCCACAGCGCCTCGCTGTGGAAGTTCATGGGCGTCCCGCTATCGGTGCCCATCCCCATGACCGCACCCGACTCGATGAACTGCTTCACGCCGCGCTCGCGGTACAGCATCTCGCGGTCGGTGCGCGCGAAGTAGGGAAGCGCAGGCCAGTTCTTCAGCGAGTCCTGAATCTCGGCGTACACGTCGGCCGGGAACAGTCCCTTCAACCCGGGATCCTGCAGCCGCTCCGGAAACGCGGCGGTGTCCGGGTACACCCAGCTGCGGTGCGCGGCGGTGACTACGACCGGCCGGCCGGCGTTGACGATGTCGCGAATCAGCTCGGGGCTGTACGGCGGCGCGGTCCCCGCGGAGCCGGCGTGCGTGAGGATGTCCACGCCGGTCTCGAGCGCGTTTCGTACGTCGGTTTCGGCGTACACGTGCGCGTAGACCTTCAGCCGATGCCGGTGCGCGACATCGACGATCGCTTTGTAGTCCTCGCGCGTCAGCCCCGCGTGCGCCTTGATCTGATCCACGCCGGCGGCCGCCAAACGTTCCGTCTCCTGCGCCGCCTCCGCCGGGCTGTTGATGTTCAGGCCGCCGAAGCCGGCCTGCATGCTGTCGGCGGCGACCGGGCCGGCGATGCGCGCAATCCACGGTCCGCTCACGAACACGCGCGTGCCGACGATCTCGCCCTTGTTGATCCGATCACGGATGCTGAGGCTCTCCTTCAGCGGCGCACCAAGGTCGATCGACGTGGTGACGCCGGCCATCAGCAGCTGCTTTGCGGCGGTTTCCATCACCGTCGTGAGCATCTGTGTGCCGCCGTGACTGTTGATCCACGGAAACCACGTCGCGTAGTTGCCGTGGCCCAGAGTGACGAGATGCGCGTGCGTCTCGATCAGCCCCGGCAGCATCGTCCGGCCGCTGGTGTCGATGATCGTGGCGCCGGCCGGGATGATGATCTCCGACGAAGGACCGGCCTGCACGATCCGGCGGCCCTCGATCAGGATCGTCGCGTGATGTACAGGCGGGACGTCGTAGCCGGTGAGCAGCATGCCGCCGACGAGCGCCAGCCGCGGCGACGGCGTCTGGGCGAGAGGTGCACCCACCGCGACGGCGATGATGGCGACGCCGGCGAGCGTGAGACGCATGCGGTCAGTATTCCGAAAACATCCGCTGAATCTCGGCGGGATCGGTGGTGCGGGTCAGCGCCATCATCAGCAGCACACGCGCTTTGACTGGTGCGAGATCCTCGCCGGCGATGCGTCGGCGAATCTCGTCCGGCGGCGGACCGTCGCCACCGCGCCCGCGGCCGCCGCGGCCCGCGATCCGTCCGCTTCCCGCGCGCGTCGTGGTCACGACGAACGCGCCCTTCTTCGTCGCGTAGTCGATGCCCGCCTGCTGCGTCCCGCTGGTCGCCCCGGCGCCCGCGCCGGCAATGATGATCCCTTTGGCGCCCGCGTCTGCGGCTGCCTTGATCAAATCGCCGTCCGCGCCTTGATACACCATGATCACGTCCACCCGCGGCAGCGTCGTCACCGCCGCGATGTCGAACTCGCTCGTGGCGGTGTGACGCTTCAGCGACGCGCGGTAGAACACCACGCGATCCGCATCGACGACGCCGAGGATGCCGTAGCCGCGCGTCTGGAATGTGTTCAGGCGCAACGCATCGGTCTTGGTGACCTCGCGTGCCGCGTTGATCTCGTCGTTGAGCACCACCAGTGCGCCCTTGCCCCGCGCGTCAGGTGACGCCGCCACGCGGAATCCTTCCAGCAGATTCGCCGCGCCCTCATAGCCGAGCGTGCTCGGGTTGCGCATCGATCCGACGACGACCACCGGCTTGTCGCTGCGCACGGTGAGGTCCAGAAAATACGCGAGTTCCTCGAGCGTGTCGGTGCCGCTGGTGACGACGAGGCCAGCGATGTCGGGCTCCGTTTTGAAGATTTCGTTCAGCCTCTTTGCGAGCGAAACCCACTGATCCAGCGTCAGCTCGCCGCTGGCCAGGTTCGAGAACTGCTCGAACTCCGGCTTCGCGTAACGCTCGATGCCGGGCATCGACTTCACCAACTCTTCGGCACTCAGTCGGCCGCCGGTGCGATTGGAGATCGTGCCGCCGGTGGCGACGAGCCGGACACGCGGGGCATTCGCGGCCAGCGCCGCCGCAGCCGGAGGCTGTGCGAAGCCGGACGAGGAAACGCCCAGCAGGGCGATCAGGAGGAGAACCATGAGCAGATCCTACACCGGGCCGGTGGGGTTGGCGGCGCGTGCGTGCGCGCGGGTCAGCCACTCGCAAAGCTGATGCGCGGCGTCAGCCGGGGTCGTGCCGTAGAACGGCATCAGCGCCGTTGGCACACCGGGAATCCGGACGATGTACGCGCGCCAGCGGTCTTCGGACACGAGCGCGACCTCAATGAGGTAGGGTCGCCCTGCGATGGATTCTTCGAAGCGATGAACGGCGGCGACGGTCACAGTTGATGCAAATGAAGGCTATTTGGAGGGAACGCAAGCGATTCTACGCTCCTGTGCCCGGCGATCAAGCGAAGCGGGTCACGAAAGCGCACACGCAGGAACGCGCCGAATGTTTTCCGAGAGCGGATGCGGCCAGAATTATTTTTCTGTCGCTCCGTCCACAGGAAATTCACGACTCATCAACAGCTTTTCCACAGCTTGACCTGACCCACCCTGCACATTACCCTTGAAACCTCATGCGCAGTCGAATGTTGGCGGCCGTCCTCCTTGCGGCCGCCGTGGTCGCTCCAGTTCGGGTGGCGGCTGCTGCCAGCGCGGACGAAGCGACGCTGCTTCGCGTGTTTCTGAAGGATGGCGCCTCGCTCATCAGCTACGGTGAACCGGCGCGCGTGAACGATCGCGTCATCTTTTCCATGCCGACCTCGTCTGCGCCGAACCCGCCGTTGCATCTGGTGAACCTGCCGATCGATCGCGTGGACTGGGAGCGCACGAGCCGCTATGCCGCCACGGCGCGCATGTCGCATTACGTGCAGACGCAGGCGGAGAGCGACTACGCCGTGCTGTCGAACGACGTGGCGTCGACGCTGAACGAGGTCGGGCGGACCGCGGATGCGGCGCAGCGCCTGGCGATCGTCCAGCGCGCGCGCCAGACGCTCTCTGATTGGCCGCAGACGCACTACAACTACCGCGCCGTCGAGGTCCGCCAGATGATCGGCATGCTCGACGAAGCGATCGCCGATCTGCAGGCGGCCCGAACGCCGGGGCGCATCGACCTGACGCTGTCGGCCTATGCTGATCCGCTGGCGATCGTGGAGCCGTTGCTGCCGGCGCCCACGCCGCAACAGGCCATCGAGCAGGTGCTGTCGGCGGCGCGCGCGTCCGACATGAGCGCCGAACGCACCTCGCTGCTCGCGTCGGCGGTGGTCGCGATCGAACTCGGGAAAACGGCGCTGCCGAACGACTGGGTGGCGACCACACGCAAAGAGACACAGGCGGAGCTCACGAAGGAGCGCCGGATCGATCGCAGCTACCAGACGCTGACGAAGCGGATGATGACGCTGGCGAACCGGCGCGCGAAGCGGGCCGACTCCATCGCCGGTCTTGAACGTCTCGTGCGCGTCATTCGCCAGCGCGATGTGGCGCTCGGTACGAAGCGGCCCGAAACCGTCAGCGCGTTGATCGATGCCGTGCAGGTCAAACTGGACGCGGCGCGCCAGCTTCGTGCCGCGCGCGTTCGCTTTGCGCTGCGCGCCCGAGTGATGAGGCAATACCGTCTGGCGATTCAGGTCCCGATCGACCTCTTCACGCAGCTGAAGCCATCGCTCGAGGCGGTGAAGGCGTTGTCGGGATCGCATCCAGCGGCGCTGACCGGTATCCAGCGGAGCACCGCGCAGATTCTCCAACTCGTGTCGGAGATCGCCCCGCCAGACGAACTCGTCGCCGCGCACTCGCTGCTGATCAGCGCCGTTCAACTCGCGGGCAACGCCGCACAGATCCGGCGCGAGGCGACCCTGGCCAAGGACATGACGCGCGCGTGGGACGCTTCGTCGGCCGCCGCCGGTGCGCTGATGCTCGGCGCGCGGGCGCGATCGGACATTCAATCGCTCGTCCGGCCTCCGCAACCCAAGTGATCACACCGCGCCGGACGCGACTGGTTCGCGTCGCCGACCTGCAGACATACCGGCGTGCCATCACGGGCCTCACGGAAGAGACTGGAGGCTTAGGGCTTGGGGCTCAGGGCTCAGGGCCCAGGCCTCAGGCGGACGCGCTGGTGGTTGTGCCGACCCGCGGTGCTGCGCGGTTGCTGCAGCGCAACGTGAGCGCTGATGCTGACGTGGTCACTCGCGATGAGCTATACGACCGGCTTCACAGTCGTCTGGCGGATCCACCGCGGCGGCTGACGGCGCTCGAGCGCGACGTCATGGCGCAGGCCGCCGCACGCGCCTCGGCGGCGCGCGGCGAGCTGTCCTTCCGGCTCCGGCCCGGCCTCATCGCCGAGATGCTGCGCTTCTACGACCAGCTTCGACGTCAGTCGCAGCAGGTCAAACGATTCGAGCAACTGATCGAGGAAGCCCTCGGCGCGGACGATGTGGATCGGGCGACGCAGCGAATGCGGGTCCAGACGCGCTTTCTCGCCGGCGCGTTTCGCGATTACGAGCGGCGTGTGGCCGAGTCCGGCCAATGCGACGAGCACACGCTGCGCGAGCGGCTGATCGCAGAGGCGTCCGCCGATCCGATCCGCCGCGTGATCGTGACCATGCCCGACTGGATCGCGGACGCCGAAGGGCTGTATCAGGCGGACTTCGATCTGCTGACACGCATCCCTGGCGTCGAGTCGCTGGACATCGTCGCGACCGAACGCGTGCTCGCCTCCGGATTCCACGAGCGGCTGCATACCTGGTGGCCTGGCCTCGATGAGATCGGGATCGGTGACATCGCAAGGCCAAGGCCTTGCGCCACGGGCGACAAGGGCACCACGGACGACACGGACGTGGCGCACGGCTTTAGTCGTGCGATCCCCGTGCTCATCACCCAACCAGGCGCTGTACCAGATCAACTCTGGTGGACGCTGCGGGATCGCGAAGAGGAGCTGATCGCGATCGCCCGTCAGCTGAAGGCCGACCGTCGCCACAGTGACGCCGTCCCGCTCGACCGTACGGCCATCGTCTACAAGAACCCGCTGCCGTATCTGTACGCGGCGGTGGAGATCTTCCGCAGCGCAGGAATCCCGTATCAGATGTCCGACGCGTTGCCGCTTGCGGCGGAGCCGACGTCGGCCGCGCTCGACCTGATCATTGACGCGGTCTCGTCGCGTTTCTCCCGCGCCACGCTGATCGCGCTGCTTCGCTCGCCGCATTTCGTGTTCGCATCCGAGTCGGGCGACGTCACGCGTGAGTCCGTCAGCGCGCTGGATCGCGCCTTGAGCGCCGCGCGGTACCTTGGCGAACTGGATCGCCTCGAGCGGCTGACGGCTGACTGCGCCACGGGCGCCTCGCGGCCCGCCATGGACGCGGCGGTCGCACTCGCGCGGGCGCTCGCGCCGCTGACCGAGTCGCACCCCGCCTCGACTCAGCTTGCGTGTCTTCAGGCGTTCTGGTCCATGCACGCGCGCCCGATCGCAGACGATGAGCCGTTTGCTCCGAGAGAGCGCCGCGCTCGCGCCGCGATCGTGGACATGTTGCCGTCGCTGGCCGCAGTTCACGCCGCGCACGACGACCCAGACTGGACCATCGATGAACTCGGCATCGCCGTCCGTCGGTGGATCGAGGATCAAACGTTCGTGCCGGAGCAGGAACAGGGCAGCGGCGTCCACCTCCTCGATGATCAGGCCGTCCGCTACAGCGACTTCGACGATGTGGCGATCGTCGGCGTGGTGGATCAGGACTGGCCAGAGCGGCCGCGGCGCAACATCTTCTATCCGCCCGCGCTGCTCAAGTCGTTGGGGTGGCCATCGGAAAAGGATCGAAGAGCCGCCGGCGACGCGCGGTTTCTGGATCTGCTGACGTCGGCGTCGCGCCGCACGCTCGTGTCGACGTTCACGCTCGACGAGGATGCGATCGTGTTGCGGTCGATGCAGCTCGACGAGATCCCGCGCGCACGGCTCTCGACGAAGGTCCGCGCGCCGTTCGAGGACGCCCGCGTTTTCGCGGACGAGGCGCTGTCGCTCGATCCGATCACGTTCGATCCGTTTCAAGGCGACGCGCGCGCCTGGGCCGAGATACGCACGTCGCGGACACCGGCCGACGCTCCGGATTTCCACGGCGTCGTGCGAGATATCCCGCCGCGTCCCTGGTCGGTCAGCGCCATCGAGACGTATCTCGATTGCCCCTTCAAGTTTTTCGCGCAGCACGTCCTGAAGATCGAGGAGGAGCCGGAGGACCAGGAAGTGATGGATCCACGGCGTCAGGGGCAGTTCGTCCACGACGTGTTCGAGCGGTTCTTCGCCGCCTGGCAGAGCGCCGGGCATCGCGCAGTGACGCCAAAAAATCTCGACGCCGCACGTGAGATGTTTACGGCCATCGTCGATCGGGCGCTCGAACGTCTGCCGATGGCGGAAGCGGGGTTGGAGCGGACGCGTCTGCTGGGATCGTCGGCGGCGGCCGGACTCGGCGAAGCCGTTCTTCGCATGGAAGCCGAGCGTCCCATCGCCGTCGTTGAACGGTTGCTCGAACACAAGTTGATCGGTGACTTCACGTTCGCGACGGCTGAGGGTCCGCGGACGATCGCGCTGCGCGGCAAAGCCGATCGCCTCGATCTCCTCGAGGACGGCACGTTCCGGCTGATCGACTACAAGCTGGGCTGGCCGCCGCAGCGCGGGCGGGCGCTGCAGCTGCCGATCTACAGCCTGTGCGCCGAGCAGCGGCTTGTGGGACACAAGGGCAAAAACTGGCGACTAGGTGAGGCAGCGTACCTCGCCTTCAAAGGACAGAAACGCGTCGTCCCGCTCTTTTCGACGCCGGCGGATCGCGCCAAGGTGCTCGCGGAGGCGCAGCAGCGGCTCGCCGACACGGTGGACGCGATCGAGCGCGGTGAATTCCCGCCGACGCCGGATGATGTGTGGCGCTGTGAGACGTGCAGCTTCGCCCCGGTGTGCCGGAAGGATTACGTCGGCGATGTCTGAGCCGACGCTGCCGTTTGATGACGAGGATCGCAGGGCTGAAAGTCCTGCGCCACTTTTGGATCGTCCTGCGCCACTTTCGGACCGTCCTGCGGCGCTGCCGGACGAGAACGCGCGCCAGTACGCGGTCGATCCGACGCGGAACGTCGTCCTCGAGGCATCGGCTGGCACCGGCAAGACGCGCGTGCTGGTCGAGCGCTACGTCAACCTGTTACGCGCGGGTGTCGAGCCCGATCACATCCTCGCGATTACGTTTACGCGCAAAGCCGCCGCCGAAATGCGGCAGCGCATCGTCGATCGACTGAAAGAGGCGAGCCGGTTGTCGGAGTTCGACGCGGCGAGGTGGCGCGATCTGAAGGAACACCTCGGCGACATCGCCGTCTCGACCATCGACGCGTTCTGCCTGCAGCTCCTGCGCGAGTTCCCGCTCGAAGCCGACGTCGATCCGGGATTCGATCTCGCAGACAACACGGAGGTCCCGCGCCTCGTCAGCGAATCGCTCGATCAGGCGTTGCGCATCTGCCGCGCCATGGCGCCAGACGATGACGACGTCGCGCTGGTGTTTGCGCAGCTCGGCGAACGGCGTGTGCGGACAGGTATCGCCGCACTGCTGGACCGGCGTCTCGTGGCGCCGCACGCGCTGCGGCGCTTTCTGCAGAAGGGACCGCGCGATCTGACGGCCGTGACGGCGTGCGAATCGTCGGCGGCCAGGCTCCGCGAACTGTTCATCGGCGTCCGCGGCGGCCTCGACGCGTTTCTCGCCGATGGCCCGAGGCATCACCCGCAGTTCGCGATGCTGGCAGACGACGTGGGGCGGTTGGTGGAGGACGCACGACTAAAGTCGCGCGCTACTTCGGACTCAGGCGTGGTGGAGGACGCACGACTAGAGTCGCGCGCCACGTCGGACTCAGGCGTGGTGGCGGACGCACGACTAACGTCGCGCGCTACTTCGGACTCACGCGTGGCGCACGACTTCAGTCGTGCGGATCGACAGGCGCAATCCACATTCCGCAATCTGATTGACCGCCTCCGCGCCTATTTCCTCACCCAGGACGGGAAGCCGCGCGGAGAGAAATTCATGGGCACCGGCTTCAACGCCGAGCACTGCGACTCTCCCGACGCGTGGAAGCGTCATCGCGCAGCGGCAGCTCAGATCGCGCCCGCGGTGCACGATGCGATCAAAGCGTTCCGCCGCGATCTCAACGTGGTGATGTCCCGCGGTGTCTGGCGGATCTTCGCCGTCGCCATGCAGCGGTATCAGCACACGCTCGAATCGCACGCGCTGCTCGATTTTTCCGGCGTCCTCGAGCGCGCCGTCCAGCTGCTGAAGGACATGGACGAGTTTGCCGAGAGTCGTCTGCGCCTCGAAGCGCGCCATCGTCACGTGCTGGTGGACGAGTTTCAGGATACGAGCCGCGCGCAGTGGGACCTCGTGCGTCAGCTGGTGAAAAGCTGGGGCGAAGGGTTCGGCGTGGCGGACGCGGCGATTCCGCCGTCGATCTTCATCGTCGGGGATCGGAAGCAGTCGATCTACGGATTCCGCGATGCGGACGTCGCGATGGTGGACGAGGCGGCGGTGTTCGTCGATGCGCTGCGGCCGGACGGATCGCCGCGGCAGGCGATCACCGTCAGCTTCCGATCGGCGCCCGGGATCCTCGCGTTCGTGAACGAAGTGTTTACGGCAATCATCGACGGTGACGTGTCCGGGGCCGCCGCGCGCCGGGATGCGTTCCGGTACGGTGATCACGATCGTTTTCCGGTCGCGGTTGACGAAGGAGAGCCGGCCGGCGGAGAGACCGCACCAGTCCCGGCGGTGCAATTCATCGCCGGTGACACCGTGCAGTCGGCTGCGGACGCCGTGGCCGACGAGATCGTGCGGCTGCTGTCGGGTACGACCGTGCGCGACCGCGCGACCGGCGTCGCGCGCGAAGCCGGCGCAGCCGACATCGCGATTCTGTTCCGCTCGCGCGACAGCCACCGCGATTTCGAAGCGGCGCTCGATCGGCGTGGCGTGCTGACGTACGTCTACAAGGGACTGGGCTTCTTCGAGGCGGACGAGATTCAGGATTCGGTTGCCGTGCTGCGGTACCTCGCGGATCCGCTGTCGGATCTGCGTGCCGCAACGTTGTTGCGTTCACGCATCGTGCGGCTGTCGGATGCGGCCGTTGCGCGCCTGGGCAAGGCGTCGGCTGACGCGATCCTGAGTGTCGATCCGCCGCCCGCGCTGGCGATGCTCTCCGACGAGGATCGTCGCGTGCTGACCCTGCTCCGCGGTGCGGTGGCGCGCTGGCTGTCGTGGGTGGACCGTCTCGCGCCGTCAGAATTGCTGGACGCCGTGCTGCACGAAACCGCGTACGCCTTCGAGCTGCGCGGATCGCGCCGGCGTCAGGCGCGGGAGAACATGAAGAAGCTGCGCGGCATGATCCGTCGCGCGCAGAACCGCGGTTATGCCACGCTCGCCCGCATCGCCGATCACCTGGATCGTCTCGCGGTTGGTGACGAATCGAACGCCGCCATCGACGCGATCGACGCGGTCAGCCTGATGACCGTGCACGCGGCCAAGGGCCTGGAGTTCCCGATTGTGTTCGTCGTCAACATGGGACGCGGCGCCGGCGGCATTCGCGCGCCCATCCGCGTGACCGACGATGCCGCGGGCGAAGCGTCGGTGGCGATTGCCGACTACCAGTCCGATGCAGACGAGGATGTTGCCGCGAAAGAGCGCGAGGAGTCGAAGCGTTTGTTGTATGTGGCGCTGACTCGCGCGCGTGAGCGGCTGTACTTGTCGGCGACGGTGAAGGATGGCGTGTGCCGGATGGGGAAGGGGAGTCTGGGCGAGGTGTTGCCGGCCGCGGTGCGCGCGAAGTTTGCCGGCGCGGCGGTGGAGCAGGCGATCGATCAACCGCCGCAGACGATCGATCGCGCGGCGATGACGACCGCGTGGATCGATGACTTCGGGTCGCTAGTATGAGGACTGCTCGGCCCAGCGCCGGGCGTTCGCTTCCGCCTTGTCCTTGTTTTCGCCGACCAGGATGACCGAACGATCGGGTTTGCCGCTCCCGTCGCGGCTGACCCAGGCGATCCAGTGGGGACCGCGAACCTCGGAGTGAATTTGATACGAACCTGATGTCGTCGCCATTTGGAGCCAGAATCTATCAGATTTAGGCCGATTTCGCGATGATCTGCGAATTCCTGGCCGATTTACATTGCGTCGCTCCCGGCCATTTCATAGAATCGAAAGGCTAAGGAGTCATAAGTGACGTTGACCTGTCCGAATTGCGGCAACGACCGGAACTTTCTGGTCAAAACGCTGCAGATGCATGTTGTAAATGTCGAAGGCGGCCGCGTGGAAGTGTCTGAAGAGACCCGTCCGGCGGTGCTGGAAGTGCTGTGCGACGAGTGCGAGTCCGCGCTCAAATTCGAAGAGTTCGAGGACAACCTCCGCAAAGAAGTTCTGCTGACGATCGGCGCGCGCTAAACACGCGCCCGGTCTTTC
>JAYVMG010000158.1:0-4496 GCA_043759095.1 Acidobacteriota bacterium
CCGGTCTCACCAACATCGTCAATGTATCGACCGGGGGGACGGCGACGATTTACACGACGACCGTCGCAACCAACACCGCGCTCTTCGTGCGCGTGCGCGCGACCAATGCCTCCGGTGCGAGCGATCCGTCTGCAGAAATCGTCGTGGTGGTGGGCAACCCCGCGGCTCCCAGCGCGCCGACGAACCTGACCTCAACGCTCGTCGGGTCGACGCTGACGCTGACGTGGACGGCCCCGCAGATCGGGAGCCCACCGACGGCCTACACCGTCGAAGCCGGATCGGTCTCCGGCGCCACCGACGTCGCGAATTTCTCGACCGGATCGACCGCCACGACCTTTTCGGCAACGGTCGCGGGAAATGCGACGTTCTACATTCGCGTCCGCGCGACGAATGCCTCCGGTACGAGCGCCGCATCGGGCGAAATCGCGGTGGTGATCGGGGGGCCGGCACAAGCGCCAGGCATTCCCGGAGGGCTGACGGCGTCGGCTGCCGGATCGAGCGTGACGCTCGCCTGGACAGCACCAGCCAACGGCGGAGCGGTGACGAGCTACGTCATCGAGGCGGGCTCCGGTTCTGGGGGAACCAACCTGGCCAACTTCAGCACCGGCAGCACAGCCACCGTCTTTTCGGCCGCGGGCGTCAGTGCAGGCACGTACTTCGTGCGGGTCCGCGCGGCGAACGCGGCCGGCGCCAGCGCCACGTCGAACGAAGTCGTGCTCGTTGTCGGGGGCGGATGCGCGGATCCGAGCGCGCCGAGCAACCTCATGGCCTCCGTGAGCGGATCGAACGTCACATTAGTATGGGGGGCGGGCGCCGGCGCGACGTCGTACCAATTGCAGGCCGGGTCTGGTCCTGGGCTGAGCAATCTATTCGACCAGAATCTTGTCTCTCCGGCGACGGCTGTCACGGCCACCAACGTCGGTGTCGGTACGTATTTCGTGCGCGTGCGATCGATCAATGCGTGTAGCGTGAGCGCCGCGTCGAACGAAACGTTGATCATCATTCGGTAGGGCGTCGACGCGGCGCCACTCGCGTCGTGCTACGCCACGTCGTAGCCGAGCGCGCGTGCATTCCGGGCGACACACTCGTCGCGCGTGATCACGGTCGCGAACTGCGGGGTCTCGCCAAGCAGTTCGATCGTCGCCAGGTGAATCGCGTCGAGCGTCCGGATCGGCTCGACCGGAAACGGCCGGCCCGCGCGCGTCAGGATCTCGTCGGTGACGGCAATGCGCTCGCCTCCTTCGGCGCGGCGGACGTACTCGCTGAGATTGTCCTTGAGATCGCGGATGCCCGCGGAGGCGGCAGCAGTGGCCATATTCACATGGTAGCCATATGCCTCACGCCACAACTCACCGCAGCAGCCACGCCCGGATCGATTTCGTCACCAGCTCCGACGCATCCGCCTGCACGAAATGTCCGGCGTTCGGCACTGTGACCAGGGTCAGGTCCTGCTCCATCCAGTCCCACGTCCCGTTCAGCGCGCCCGACAGCAGCGCCGTATCCTTCAGCCCGTGGAACATCAGGACCGGCGCCTGAATCTTTCTGAGCGGCGACGTGTCTTCCGTGTACGGCTCGCGCGGGTAGTTCCGCTTATAGAAGTTCAGCATCGCGCCGAAGTCCGAGCGCCCGAACGCCTCCACGTATTTCTTCTTTACGTCGGGATCTTTCACCCACGACGCAAGCCCTTCGGCAGTGAGCGTCTTCTCCGCGCCTTCTTCCTGGAAGCGGCGCGCGTACGCGCTGTTCTTCTGCTGTTCGGGATTGTGCGCGAGCTCGCGCGACAGACCGCGCGGATGCGGCAGGTTCAGGATGATCAGGCGATCGACGACCTGCGGCACGTTCATCGCCACCTGCCACGCGACCACGCCGCCCCAGTCGTGGCCGACGACGATCGCTTTCGGCTGGCCAACATGCTTGATCACCGCGAGCACGTCGCCGACCAGCAGCCGCATGTCGTAGTTCTCGACGCCGGCCGGCTTGTCGCTCAGGTTGTAGCCGCGCTGATCCATCGCCACGACCGTGAAACGATCGGCGAGCCCCTCCATCTGATCGCGCCAGGTGTACCAGTAGTCCGGGAACCCGTGAATCATCACGATCAGCGGCCCGGATCCCATCTTTGCGTAGTGGATTTTGACGCCGTTGGAATCCGCGTAGCCGTGCGTGACCTTGTCGTCAATGCCGGCGGCAAGAACCGGACTGGCAGCCGCCGCAACGAGCAGGGCCGCGGCGCCAAACGTCTTCATTAGAGTGATCATCGTGCGCTCCTCACCGGGAGTGTATGCCACGAACGGCGCCAGGCACGGCGTAGACGCTGGCCGCCGCGTTCCCGTCTGACCCGACTTATTCACCAGCGACACGCCGCCGGGTTAGAATCGAGAGGTCGGGGCGTAGCGAAGCCTGGTATCGCGTCCGCTTTGGGAGCGGAAGATCGCTGGTTCGAATCCAGTCGCCCCGACCAACTCACACGCCAACCAGTGGCCAGCCCCCGCGCCGTCAACATCTCCGACCTGCGGCGCCTGGCGCAACGGCGCCTGCCCCGCATCGTGTTCGACTACGCCGACGGCGGCGCGGAAGCCGAGGTCACGCTCCGCGACAACTGCGGCGTCTTCGACACCATCACGCTTCGCCCGCGCTCCGCCGTCTCGACACCGCGCGTCGATCTGCGAACCACCGTGCTCGGCACTACGTTCGACCTGCCCTTCCTGCTCGCCCCGATCGGCAGCACGCGGATGTTTTATCCGCACGGCGAGGCGCTGTCCGCGCGCGCGGCCGGCGACGCCGGAGCAGGCTACATCCTCTCGACGCTCTGCGGCTCTCCGCTGGAAGAAGTGAAGGCGGCGGCCACGCGCCCGGTGTGGTATCAGCTCTATCTGGTCGGCGGGCACGACGTCGCGCGCGCCGGCATCGAGCGCGCGCGCAAGGCTGGTTTCTCCGCGCTCGTCGTCACCATCGACACGCCGGTCGCCGGCATGCGCGAGCGCGACCATCGCAACGGCACGAGCGAGCTGCTGACCAGGAAGATCGGAACGATGCTCCCGTTCATTCCGCAACTGCTGGCGCGCCCGCGATGGCTCGCGCGCTTCATTGCCGATGGCGGGTTAATGAACTTCCCGAACGTGACGTTGCCCACCGGGCCAATGGCGTACGCCGCCGTCGGCGCAGCCCTCGAGCAATGCGCCGTCTCGTGGTCGGATCTCCGCTGGATCCGCGACGCGTGGGGCGGACCGATCGTGGTCAAGGGCATGCACACCGCAGACGATGCGAGGCGGGCGGTTGATGCGGGGGCGGAAGGGATCGTGGTGTCCAACCACGGTGGGCGTCAGCTTGATGGCGTTGCGGCCACGCTGCGCGTGCTGCCCGAAGTCGTGGCGGCCGTTGGCGATCGCACTGAAGTATTGTTCGACGGCGGTATCCGCCGCGGCAGCGACATCGTCAAAGCGATGAGTCTTGGTGCGCGCGCGGTGCTCATCGGCCGCGCCTACGTGTATGGCTTGGGAGCGGCAGGCGGACCCGGCGTCACGCGCGCGATCGAAATCCTCCGCGCGGATCTCGTGCGAACGCTCAAGCTGCTCGGCTGCGCCTCGACGGCGGAACTGGACGTGTCGTTCGTCGATCTGCCTGGCGGCTGGCCGTCACGGCCGCGCTGAGCTGGCCCTCGACGTTGTAGCGCAGGCCTTCACCGCCCTGCCAGGAGCGGCAGACCTAAAGGTCCGCACTACGCACCGTGGCGCCGGCTTACGACCCCCCGTACCGCCGGCGCTCGTCTGCCGCGCGGACTGCGTCGCCAATCCGCTCGTAACACGTCGCCAGATGACGGTGCACCTCGCGGTAGTCCGGCTGCAGCACGACGGTGCGGTTGAACTCGTCGATGGCGGCACGATCGTCACCGCGCATCATCAGCGCATAGCCGAGATTGAAATGCGCCTGCCCGTGCTCCGGATGGCGCGCGAGAAATCGCCGGTACACCGGGACCGCCCGTTCGAGGGCGCCCGCCTGCTGATACGCGAACGCGAGGAAGAAATCCGTCAGCGCGTAGTCGGACACGCGCTCGGACAACGCCGTCAACAGCGGCACGCTCTCCGGATAGCGTCCCACGCGCTGCAGAAGCGCTGCTGCCTCGTACTGCTGACGCAGGTTTCGCGGATCCAGTTGCGCGGCGCGCAGCGACTCCGCCGCCGCGTCGTTCAGCCGCCCGAGCCGTTCATACGCGACCGTGAGCCACGCGTGGCTCTGCGCCCAGGTCGGCGCCAGGCGGACGGCCTCCTCGCACTGCGCGAGGCCGGCCTTCTCGTCACCCAGTTCCATCAGCACGAGGCCGTAGTTGATGTGCGCGATCACATACGACGGCGAGATCCGCAGCGCTTCTTCAAGGTTCGCCTTGACGCGCGGATCGCGATGATCGGAGATGGCGCGCGCCAGGTTCACGTGCGCCACCTCGTCGCCGCCGTAGTGCACGCTCCGGGTCCACAGGGATTCTTCCGTCAGCCACGTGCGGT
>JAYVMG010000159.1:0-11898 GCA_043759095.1 Acidobacteriota bacterium
AGTGCTCGACCGGTCCCCGGCGTCGGCGCAAGAACGCGCGCGCGCGGTTGCGGACGGCGGCCTCCAGCGGTTTATTCGGCACGAACGCGTAGACGACGGTGCAGTCGAGCGCTTCGGCCACGCGCCGCAGAGTCGCCAGCTCGATGGTGCCTCTTGCTTCGGACTGCTCGATGGCCACGATGGACGGTTGCTTCATACGGAGACGCTTCGCCAGTTGCGCCGTCGTCATTCCGAGGGCCTCGCGGACGGCCTTGATCCATCCGCGCACGGGTGGGCTGTAGCGCTTGGCCGGCCCGAACGCCTCGAAGCGTCCGTCCAGTTGTGCGCGCGATTGACCGGCAAGCCTCGCCTTTTTCATAGGTTATAGCCTATCTTTAGATACAGTATCGATAGACTATAGGCTATCTAAATGTATATATCAATAGGCCAAAGGCTATCAAAGTGGCCACTGGATGCGCCGCGGTCAACATTCTGCCAAACGGCGTCTAGGGTGTACGTCTTCGAGGCACTGACCGTGGTCCGCTGCGCGGCCGGCCGGCTCGTGAGCATGCTGACATGGCGTCTTGTCCCGCTTCGGTGATCGAGTAGCTGGGTTTGAGACGCTCGGCCTTTCCACAGAGATCCGCTGCCATGTGCGCGCTGAAGTCATCTGAGAGCGCAAGGACTCGCCCGAGAGCGTCGACCGCAGCGAGCTGATGCTCTGCGTCGCGACGATCGGAATGCAGCGCGCTTGCCGCGCGAGGGAGAAGAACTTCTCATCACCGGTTCCGCGCCTGATCGTACATCTCCTTCGGCGGACAAAACGTGTGCTTGACCCGCGGGTTGTCGTCGAACAACGAGAGAAACACGCTGATGCCTTCGACAATGGAGGTGCGGAGCTTCGGGGAATCTTGACCGCGGTGACCCGACCTGCGGAAAAGGATATACAATTGAACGAGTGTATCTATCCTAGGAGCAGGCACATGCAAGTGGCAAGGTGGGGTAACAGCTTGGCGGTGCGACTTCCCGCCGCCGTGGTCGACGCGCTTGAGCTCAAGGAAGGTGATCAGATCGAGATTCGGGTCGCGGCGGATCGGGAATTCGAAGTGAGCCGCGATCGCAGCCGACAGAAGGCCATCGAACGCCTGCGGCGGCTGCGGCGCCCGTTGCCGGCGGGTTTCACGTTCCATCGAGAAGAGGTCCATGAGCGATAGGGTGTTCTTCGACACCAACGTCCTGGTCTACACGATCGGCCAGCATGACGCGCGGACGCCCACCGCCGAAGCGCTGCTCGCGCGTGGCGGCCTGATTAGCGTGCAGGTGTTAAACGAGCTGGCGTCGGTCGCGCATCGAAAGTTGCGCATGTCCTGGCCGGAGGTCACTGACGCGCTCGGAGCCATTCGGATCCTGTGTCCGTCGCCGATCCCGATCACCGCGGAGATGCATGACGCGGCGTTGCGCCTGGCAGGGCAACACGGCTTCCATATCTACGACGCGCTCATCGTCGCGGCGGCGCTCGAAGCGGACTGCGCCACGCTCTATACAGAAGACTTGCAGTCCGGCCAGGTGATCGACGGCCGACTCACGATTCACAACCCGTTCCACGCGTAGCCGGGACGGCCGTCGCGCGCGCCGATGGCGCTCTCGACCGCCTTCGCTCGCCAGGGCCACCCTCGGATTCTTGAGCAGACCGGGCAACGGCGAATCCGATGGAACCGCCATCTGAACCATCGCCCCGTCTGCCTTGTGGCTATCGTTCTGCCTGCAGGTGCGACTCGACGAACCACAGCCACTTATCGATCCCACGGGACACCTCCGTGAACAAGTCGGCCGTGTCGAGGTCGCCCCACTCGTTGGCCTGGCCGATGGCTGCGCGCGCCGCCGTGCCGAACACCGCCAGGGCCGTTGACAGCGCCTCGACATGGCTGCGGCCGTCCACCGCGCTCGCCGGGTATTCGGACAACGAGGTCCGCTTCGCCACCATCCGAGCCGTCCCCTCGGCGACGCCACCGAGTTGCACCGCCCGTTCGGCGATGTCGTCCACGTAGTCTTCGACGGCTGCGTTGATCTTGTCGAACAATTCGTGCAGAGCGATGAAGTGGGGGCCCTTGACGTTCCAGTGGGCGTGCTTGGTTTGCGTCTCCAGGTCGATGCAGTCAGCGAGCCGCGCGTTGAGGAGTTCGATCACCTTGACCCGAGTGGCCTCCGGAAGATCATTCTTTGTCTTGAACATCGCAAGGATCCTACCGCATCCCGCTTGAATTGTTAGGCGGCGCCGTCATCTCGCTGACGGGGCAGGCGCTGAACGATCTTGGACTCGAAATCCTGGGGTAACTCGTGCTCGAAGGCCAGAGCTGCTGCACGGGACGCTCGGGCGATGGCTTCGATCTGCCGCCTGAATGCGCGGCAGTGCCGGCACATCGCGAGATGCAAGCGAACTTGCAGCTTACGCACCAGCGGCGCGTCAGACAGACCCCCAGTCGAGACAAGCGTCGATACGTCGTGACAGGTCATCATCGCGAACGGCCCCAGCCCTTCCCCTCTAGACATCCACGCAGCCTCATGCGCGCCCGATGAAGCAGCACACCGATGTGAGTGATCGTGTGCCCAGAAATCTTACTGACCTCGACGGCCGACAGTTCCTCGACTTGACGAAGCTGGAACACTTCCCGCTGAATTGGCGACAATCCGTCCAGACAGTCCTGGATCGCGTGAGCCGCCTCCTGCGCGCTGACGTGCTGGTCCGGCGCGGTCGGCGTCCGGATCCAGGAGCCTCGCGCATCGAACTGCGATTCGAAGGTCTGGTCGATGGGGTCGTTCAGCGCATCACGGATCACCGTGCGTCGGCGCTCCTGGGACTTGTGGTGGAGGATGCCGAACAGCCAGGTGCCGACCTGAGCGCGCCCTTCGAACCGCTCAATCGATTCGATAAACGTCACAAAGACGTCCTGGACGAGATCCTCGGCCTCGGTCTGTGAATAGCCCATGCCCCGGGCGGCCCGGTAGAGCCGACGGCCCTGTTCGTCGACGACGGACCGCAGAGCGTCGGGGTCGCGCCGCCGGAGTCGCGCGAGGTACGTGTCATCCAGCTGGATCACGCCTCCATCATACAGACCCCAACCGGAGGCCCTTCACTGCCCTGTAATGTCGGCGGCCCTCGCTGCACTCACTTCAGCGTGGCGGATCGCCGGGATGGGCCCGGAATCGATCCCACCTCAACCAATGGAGCACACATGAACACACGTATTGTCCTCGCCTCCGCGTTCGCCGCGGCCATCGCCGTCCCCGCCCTGCTCTCGGCACAGAAACCCGCCGAGATGCCCAGCTTCAAAGCCGAGAAGTGCTACGGCATCGCGAAAGCGGGCAAGAACGACTGCGCGTCGACCGGCAACAACTCCTGTGGCGGGACGTCGAAGAAGAGCGGCGACGCGAAAGCCTGGGTCTTCGTGCCCGAGGGCTACTGCGACCGCATTGTCGGCGGCAGCAAGACGGCCAAGTAGGACGAGGACGAGGGGGCCATCGCCATGTCATCGATTCATCACCTGCCGTCGCGGGCGGGCGTCGGCCTGAGATTGCCGCACATCGAAGAGGCGGTGGCCACCCAGCCGTCCGTCGGGTGGCTCGAAATCCATCCGGAGAACTTCCTCGCCAACCCGCACGCGACCGAACTGTTGCAGGAGTTGGCCGGACGGTATCCCATCTCGGTCCATACCGTGGGCCTGTCGGTCGGCAGCGTCAGCGGCGTCGATCGTGCGCACCTGAAGCGCGTCCGCGCCCTCATCGATCGCGTCGACCCGGTGCTGGTGTCCGGTCACCTCGCGTGGTCCACGCACGGCGCTGAGTACCTGAACGACCTGTTGCCCCTGCCGTTCGACGAAGAGACGCTGCAGTTGGTCGCGCGGCACTTGCAGGAGGTTCAGGACGGGCTCGGACGGCCCTACCTGCTCGAGAACCCGTCGAGCTACGTGGGCTTCGCCGGTTCGACCATGACCGAGGTGCAATTCCTGAATGAGCTGGTGGACCGCACGGGCTGCCGGCTGCTGTGCGATGTGAGCAACGTGTACGTGAGCGCCTACAACATGGGATACGACGCGCACGCGTACCTTGATGGCTTGCCCGCTGAGGCCATCACTGAGCTCCATCTCGGCGGCTTTTCCCCAGAGGACGATGCGGCCACACCGGGCGGCACGGTGCTCATCGACACCCACGCGACCGAGGTCGCCAGCCCGGCGTGGGATCTGTACGCGTATGCACTCGGTCGGTTCGGTCTGAAGCCGACGCTCATCGAGTGGGACAACGACATTCCCGCGTTCACGACGTTGCTGGGGCAAGCCGCGGTGGCCGACGCCGTGGCGGCGACGATGATCGAGCCGGAGGCACGACGTGTCGCCGCTCGCTGACGTGCAGCGGCGCGTCCGCGACGCCGTCGTCATGGGCGACGCGGCGGCCGTCGCATCCCTATTCGTGGGCGGCACGGACGCCGCACAGCGCCTCGCCATCCACCTGCGCCACTACCGCACCAGTCTGGTCACCGCCGTGCTGGGCCGTTTCCCCGCGACGGGATGGCTGGTCGGCACGCCGCTGCTCGAGGACGCCGCGACGCAATTCGTCCGCGAGCACCCGCCGAGCGCGCCGTGCATCGGGGAATACGGTCAACGGTTCCCGCAGTTTCTGGCCACCTGGCCCGGCGCCGAACGCGTGCCGTATCTGCGCGCGTTTGCGGACCTCGACTGGCACCTGGGCCGGCTCGCGCTGGCGATCGACCTGCCCGTGGTGACGCGTGACGACGTCGCTGCCGTTGCGGCGGACGATCTCGCGGATGCCGTGCTGACGATCCAACCCGGCACGCACTACGCCCACACCGAGTCGCCCATTGACGAGTTGATGACGCTGTATCTCTCAGACGCGGCGCCCGCGCAATTTACGCTCGCCGACACGGAGGCCTGGATCGAGGTCCGCGGCGCGCGTGGCTCGTTTCGCTTCGCACGTCTCACCGCCGCGGAGTTCTCGTTCCGCGTCGCCATCGCCGACGGCCTTTCGCTCGGCGACGCGGCGCAGCGCGCGTGGAGCACCGACTCCACGTTCGACCCGGGTCTGGACCTCGCGGCGATCGTAGATGGTGGATTGGCGACATCAATCGGCCGGAACCTGGTGGGAGTACAACCATGAGATGGTTCGACGCGATCCGACGCGGGCTCGACCGCTTTCCGCTCCCGATTGTGCAACTCGCCATGCGGATCTCCGTCGGCGCCGTCTTCTTCAACGCCGGTCTCCTGAAGTACCGCTCGCCGGAGTTGACGCTGCTGTTGTTCAGGGACGAATACAAGGTGCCGTTTTTCGATCCCGCGCTGATGGCCCGCATGGCCACGTTCAACGAACTCACATTCTCGACGCTGCTGATACTGGGGCTGGCCACGCGCGTGGCGACGGTGCCGCTGCTCGGCATGATTGTCGTGATCCAAACGTTCGTCTACCCGGAAGCCTGGACCGAGCACCTGCTGTGGGCGTCCATCCTCGCCTTCTTGCTCACGCGGGGCCCCGGCGCGCTGTCGCTCGACCATCTCGTGGCGCGGCGATTCCGCAGCGGACGTCTGTAATTTCAGCCGCGCGCGGCGCTATGCACTCGCATCCGACTCTCTCACGCGCGATCCTCGGTTGCCCACGTCTGACGGAACAGATGATCGGGATGAAGGTCGGCACGTTCGACGAGGATGATCCTCATGGCGCCGGCTCGATCTTGAGCACGGCGCCGTCATCTTCTTCCGTCAGCACGTAAATCAGACCGTCGGGTCCCTGGCGGACGTCGCGCACGCGCTGATGCAGATCCTGCAGGATCGTTTCCCGGCGCAGCTCCCACAGTTTGTCGTTGAACACCACGCGCTCGATGGCGCCGCTGCCGGGGACCCTTCCGCGCTGGATGCTGCCCGTCAGAATGTTGCCCTTCCACTTCGGAAACTTGTCGCCGGTGTAGAACAGCAGACCTGACGGCGTGATGCCCGGGTTCCAGGTGATCCAGGCCGGATCGATTCCTTCGCCGGGAGGCGGCATCGGCGAACCATCATTGTCGCGTCCGTAGCCGACGTTGGGCCACCCGTAGTTGGCGCCCGGCTTGAGGATGTTGATCTTGTCGCCGCCGAGCGGCCCGAGTTCCGCCTCGAACATCTGACCAGAGACAGGATTCACCGCGATCCCGTGGTGATCGCGATGACCGATGGTGAAGATTTCCGGACGGCTCCCCGCCTTGCCGACAAACGGGTTGTCGTTCGGCACGGCGCCATCGTCTTTCAAGCGAAGAACTTTGCCGTAGATGGTATTGGTGTCCTGTGCCGCCGCGATCCGGCCGGCGCCGCCGACGGTGATGTAGATCAATCCGTCATTCGAGAAGGCGAGGCGCGAGCCACCCGTCCGCACCGGATCGCCTGCATAGAGCTCCTCCACGTTCGAGAGCCCCGCCCCTTCGTAGCGACCGCGCCCGAGCGCCAGCGTGTACGTGTCGCCGGTCAGCGGTTTGTGATACGTGAAGTAGATCAGCTTGTTCTCGGCGAACTTCGGATGCATGGCCATGTCCAGCATGCCGGCCGTGCGGCTGATGTGCATCGCCGGGAGGCCGGTCAGCGGCTTCGGATCGAGCGTCCCCTTCCGGATGGCGAGCACCTGGCCGGTGGCCCGAACGCTGACGAGAAAGTCGCCATCGGGCAGCGGCAGGAGGCTCCAGGGGCGTTCGATCCCCCGCGCGATGACCGTCACTCGAATCTTCTGCTCGAAGGTGTCATACACGCGCGGTTCGGTCGGCAGCGGAAACCGGGGCGCGGTGGGGTTCGCTCTGGGCTGGGCGATCAGCACCACGCTCGCCAGCATCGCCGTC
The DNA here is from genome assembly GCA_043759095.1 of Acidobacteriota bacterium. Taxonomy (GTDB): domain Bacteria; phylum Acidobacteriota; class Vicinamibacteria; order Vicinamibacterales; family CAVVIG01; genus CAVQFC01. Next base: position 6,845 of record JAYVMG010000159.1, read on the forward strand.
CCCGCAATCATCAACGCGCCGACCCAGTGGAACCGTGTAGTCATCCGATGAGTATACGACGCTCATGGACGCTTCCCCGCCAACCACTCCGGCTCAATTTGTGAATGTAGGTCTGGACGGTCGCCTGCTCCCAACCGGTTGCTTCAGCGATCTGCTGAGCGTTTACCGTTTTTCCGTCTTGCCCTCTCAAGAACGCGAATGCCTTGTGGGATGCGTCGCCTTCAATCTCCTCAGCCATCGCAAGGCCTCGACCTATTGGCATTCTCCCACAGCGATTCGGTCCACATCGAGGAGAGTCGCGCCCGCGACGAGTTGCACAGCGCTTTCGATTCGAGCGAATACTATCGGCTCGCCAGCGCGTCGGCAAGGAGCGCGAGGTAATCCGCACGGGACACCTCGATGGCGCCAAGCGACGCCAGGTGCTCTGTGCACCACTGCACGTCCAGCAGCAGCATCCCGCTGTCGCGCATCAGCTGAACCAGCGCCATCAACGCGACCTTCGACGCATCACGCGTGGTGTGAAACATCGACTCCCCGGCGAACAGACCGTTGACCCGCACGCCGTACAACCCGCCGGCCAGCTGACCCTCGCGATCGAACACCTCGACGCTGTGCGCCCACCCGAGTTGGTGCAGCGCGGCATACGCGGCAATGAACTCCTCGGTGATCCAGCCGTCCTCGCGCGACGGATCGCCACACCCGCGCATGACGTCCGTGAAGCACGTATCCACGCGCACCTCGAAATGCTTCGCGCTCTGCTTCATCGACTTCGTCACGCGCAGGTGATCGAGCGGCACGATGCCGCGGGGGTCCGGCGACCACCAGCCGAGCGCACCCTTCAGCGCCGACACCTCCATCGGAAAAATCCCGTGGACGTAGGCATTGATCAAAGTGGCTGGTTCGAGATCGCCGCCGACGGCAATCACGTCGTGGTCCGGCCATTTCGACAGTGGTGGAAATGCCCATCGAACGTCGCCGACGCGCTGGGGCTGAGACGACCAGTCAGTCACGGCGCCGGGCTACTCGGGGTTCGCGACGAATCGGTAGCCGACGCCGCGGACGGTCTGCAGATGGCGCGGATTGGACGATTCCTCTTCGATATACCGGCGCAGGCGCACGATGAAATTGTCGATCGCGCGGGTATCGGTGTCCTCGTGCACACCCCACACCTTCTCCAGGATCTCCTTGCGCGGCACTGGAGACCCTTCGCGCTGGACGAGGTAACGCAGCAGCGACGCCTCCATCAGCGTCAGCGCCATCCGCTTCTCGCCGACGCGGACCTCGAGCTGCTCGAAGTCGATCGTCTTGCCGCCAAATGTGAACGCCGGCGCAACCGCGGACGCCGGCGCGGACGATTGCGCCGCCGCTTCCTCGCGGAACCATTCGTGACGCCGCAGCAGCCCTCGGACGCGCGACAGCAGGATCGGCAGTTCGAACGGCTTGGCCAGGTAGTCGTCCGCACCCGCGCCGAATCCATTCAGCACGTCCTCCGACCGACCGCGCGCCGTCAGCATCAGGATCGGCACGAACCGGCGCGCCTTGCGCAGTTCGGTCGCCACCGCGAATCCATCGATGCCTGGCAGCATCACGTCCAGAATCACGAGATCGTAGCGGTTCGTGTCGGCAGTCAACCGCTGCAGCGCGTCCTCTCCGTTGTCCGACACATCGACGTCGTAGTGCTCCGCCTCGAGGTTGTAGCGCAGCCCGTCAGCCAGGTGCTGCTCGTCCTCGACCACCAGGATCCGGCTCACTGCGGCGCCACCACGGGAAGCTGCACGATGAACGTGCTGCCGTGGCCCGGGCCGTCGCTCTCGACAGTCACCTTCCCGCCATGCCTCGCCACCACCGAGCGGACGATGAAGAGTCCGAGGCCGGTGCCCTTGACGCGCGTGCTCAACGCACCGGGCACGCGGTAGAAGCGCCTGAAGATCCGCTTGCGGTCGGACTGGGAAATGCCGGCGCCCTGATCGCGCACGCGCAGCGTGGCCGTCGCCGGCTCGACCTGTTCGAGCTCGACCGCGGCGTGCACGTTGGCGCCCGAGTATTTGATCGCGTTGTCGACGAGGTTGGAGACCATCGCCTTCAGATCTTCCTCATCGCCCAACACCTGAAACGCCGCACCGTCCACCGTCCGCACGGTCGCGGTCAGTGCCTCTGGCGGCAGACGATGACGCGTTCTCGCCAGCGCGAGACACTCCAGGACGAGGGCGCCGAGGTCCACCGGCATCGGACTCGCGCGCCGCAGCTTCGCGCCCAACTGCCCCGCGCGCAGGACCTGCTCGATCGTCCCAAGCAGACGATCACTGTCCTCGAGCATCACGCCGTAGAACTCCTGCCGTTTCGCATCATCGACCTGGCGGTTCTGCAGCGTCTGGAGGTACAGCTTCATCGAAGCAACCGGCGTCTTCAGCTCGTGGGTGACAGCGTTGATGAACGCCTCGTGCTGTTCGTTGCGCCGGATCTCGCGCACCAGAAAGATGGTGTTGAGGACAACGCCCGTGATGATGATGGGAAAGACGATGAGGCCCGCGATCAGCAGGCCGGCCTGGCGCCAGTTGAGGATGATCCAGCCGACGTTGAGGGCGACCGCGCCCGCGACGAGGCACACGCCCAGAACGATGAAGAACGCGATCGATTTCCGGCGCCCGCCGGACCTCATGCCAGCCTCACGCCTTCAAGGATAGCCGGGTCTGACCTACGCCGCGACTTCCTCTTCAGATGCCTGGCTGATGCTGGCCGCCTTGACGTCCCAGACCAGGCCGACGGCTTTCAGCACCTTCAACTCGAGCCAGGTCACATCGAACTCGTACCACGCGAGGCCGTGGCGCGATGACGTCGGGTGCGCGTGATGATTGTTGTGCCAGCCTTCGCCGAACGTGAGGAGCGCCACCCACCAGCTGTTGCGGGAGTCGTCTTTCGTCGCGAAGCGGCGGCCGCCCCAGATGTGCGTGGCCGAGTTCACCAGCCAGGTCGAATGCAGACCGACGACGACGCGAAGGAAGATGGCCCAGTTGACCATGCCCCAGCCGCCGACCGCGAGCAGGAACAGGCCGACCGTCGTCAGCGGCACCCAGTGATACGTCGTCAGCCAGTGGTAGAACGGGTCTTTCGCGAGATCCGGCGCGTACTTGGCCATGCGCTCGGTGTCGTTGTGACCCGATTCGCCGAAGAGGATCCAGCCGATGTGGGCCCAGAACGCGTTGACGCGCGGCGTGTGCGGATCGAGGTCCTGGTCGGAGTGCTGATGATGCTTGCGATGCGTCGCGACCCAGAACATCGGCCCGCCTTCGAGCGTCAGCGTGCCGCAGACCGCGAGAAAATATTCAAACAGCCGCGAGGTCTTGAATCCCCGGTGCGTGTGCAGCCGGTGATAGCCCATGCTGATCCCGAGACCAATCGACACCCAGTAGAGGAACAGCGCGACCGCCAGATTTGTCCAGGTGAACGACCAGAACGCGGCGACGGCCATGATGTGAAACACCACCAGCACGGCGCACGTCATGACGCTCACCTTGCTGTAGCGGGACGCGGTCGGAACAGACGCGATGCTCATGTTGACTACCTTACCGAACTCCGGCTGGGGCCACTGTAAGAGTTCGGTAATATCTCGATTGCTGCGCGGTTCTGCACAGGCGGGATGTAGAATCTGCTCGGGAAAGCGAGGCTTCCATGCGTGACCGACTCGTGACGTTCGGAATGTTCGTAGCGGTCGCCACCCTTGTCTCGTGGCGCACGACTTCAGTCGTGCGATCCTCCGTGACACACGTAGACGTCGCCGGGCAAACCGCGATGCCCACCAGGAAACCTACACCGGTCGCCGCCGGCGGCGTGCCGCGTCTGGCTGATGGCCATCCCGATCTGCAAGGGACCTACGACCTCGGCACGCTAACGCCGCTGGAGCGGCGCGCCGGCACGCCGCTCGTCCTGACCGACGAGGCGGCGAAAAAACTCGAACAGCAAGTCGCGTCGCAGAGCGAGAAGGCGAATGCGCCAATCGACGCCAACCGCGCGGCGCCCCCGTCGGGCGGCGACGGCTCGCCGGGGCCGTACGGCAACGTCGGCGGCTACAACAACTTCTGGCTCGACCCCGGCTCTCGCTACAACACAGTCGACGGCGTGAAACGCGCCTCGCTGATCGTTGAACCCCAGGATGGCCGCGTGCCGGCGCTCACCGACTCGGCGCGAAAGCGCAACGCGGCGCGCGTGCTCCGCACGACGTCGGACGAGGCGATCAAGGAAGACGATCCCGGCTTCGAAGGCGCCGACGCCTACGACGACCCCGAACAGCGTCCGCTCGGCGAGCGATGCATCATCGGCTTCAGCTCGACGTCGGGACCGCCGATCCTGCCGACCTACTTCTACAATAACCTCCACCAGATCGTACAGACGGCAGACACGATCGTCATCCTCACCGAGATGGTGCATGACGCGCGCATCGTGCGCATGGGCGGACAGCACCTGCCGTCATCGATCAGGAAATGGATGGGCGATTCGATCGGCCGCTGGGACGGCGATACGCTGGTCATCGACACGACGAACTTCACCGACGAGACGCGCTTTCGTGGCTCCAGCGACGCCCTCCACATCGTCGAGCGCCTGACCCGCGTGAACGCGAAGACGCTGCGGTATCAGTTCACGATCGACGATCCGACGACGTGGACCAAGCCGTGGACGGCCGAGTACACCTGGCCGACGACCAGCGACCTGATGTACGAGTACGCCTGCCACGAGGGCAACTACGCGATGGGGAACATCCTGCGGGGCGCGCGCCTCAAGGAATCGGAAGAGGCGGCGAAAAAGTCGAAGCAACAGTGATCCAGGGCAGCGGCATCCTGCTGCTGCTCTCGATGTTCTTCGCGTACCTGCTCGCGCCGGCGGTCGTCTGGATCAGCACCCGCGTCCGCCTCCGTCGGCGCGGACGCCCGGTCTCGCGTCCGGTCGCGATCATCCTGCTCTACCTGATCCTGTTCATCCCCGGCGCCACGGCGTGGCGCTTCTCGAGCGAGCGCATCGAGCAGTGGATCCGCGTCACCGCGCCGGAGTCGGTGGATCAC
>JAYVMG010000160.1:0-4480 GCA_043759095.1 Acidobacteriota bacterium
TCGAGAGGCGCGCCCGCGCGCTTCAACATCAACACCAGCATCAGGCTGGCGACGAGATTGTCTTTGTCGTCGATCGTGCCGCGGCCATAGACGTAGCCGTCCGCCAGATCCGCGCTGAACGGACCATGGTCGATCCACTTCTTCGGGTCCACCGTGACGACGTCGGTGTGCCCCATCACGAGGATCGGCTTCTTCCTGCCGTTCCCCTTGATGCGCGCGACGAGGTTCGCCCGACTCGCGTCGCTGGCGAACACCTGATACGGGATGCCCTCCTTGTCGAGGACGCCCTTCACGTAGTCCACCACCCGCGTCTCGTTGCCCGGCGGATTACTGGTGTCGATGCGCACGAGCGCCTGGAAATGCCGCAGCGTCTCGACCTCGACCGCCTTCCAGTCAATCGGCGCCTGCGCTCGCGCATCGGCCGCCACGCCAGCCACGAGCGCGACAGCGAAGATCAGAATCCGTTTCATGCGGGCATTCTAACGCGAGAAGCGACGTCCGGAAGGAACCGCGGAGAGCGCTGAGCCCGCAGAGAAAGACCCAACGTTTCTCAGCGATCTTTGCGGCCTCGGCGGTTTCTTCCGATTACGGATGAATGACTAACAGGTCGAGCAACTCTTCGAATGGATCAAAGTCGCGATCGCGATGCAGGAGCGAATGGTGCTCGCGCAGGCAGAACGTGGCGATCAGGCAGTCGATGGTCTTCCGCACGGTGTGGCCGCGACCGCGAAGCACCCGATAATTCCGCGCGGCATCGCGCGCCAGCGCGACGCTCCCGGTTTCGAAGACCTTCAGTTTGAGCAGCTGACCTTCGATATCCTTCGCCGCCGCCTCGTTGCGAACGCCCTGGAGCACTTCGCACAGGATGATGTCGGTCAGCGCCAGGCGTTGGCGGTCGAGTTCGGCATTCAGCCAGTCGGACTCGGGATTCCGCGTGCCCTGGAGGTAGTCGATCCAGACGGTGGTGTCGACGATCACCATGGATCGCTACTCTGCCGTACGATTCCGGCGCGAAGCGTGCAGGTCGCCCTCCCAGTTCACGGCGCCGCGCAGGCTCCGGATACTGCTCTGCCCTCTTGTCTGAATCAGCAGGCGCAGCGCTTCTTCGACGACAGCACGCTTGGTCCGCGCATCGCTGCTGCGCAGCGCCTGCCGCATCAGCCGGTCGTCGATCTCAATGTTCGTCCGCATCGTACCTCGATGTGTAAGAATCTCACTTAAGTGTGTATTCCGTCAACCAGGCGGGGATAAGATGGTGGGCGATGCCGAGTCAGTTTTCCGCGATCGGGTTTGCCGTCACATCTGGAGAAGATCTCGCCGCGCTGGCGACCAGCGTCACCGATCGCTCCGAGACGATCGACGCCGCCGAAGGACAGTATTTGAAATACGCGCCCTCGTCTGGCGAACAGCTGTGGCTGCAGGTGAAGCGCAGCGGCGACGCGCTCGGGATGAACCCGCATTTCGCCGGCAAGTCGGCGGTGCCGGTCGGGATCGAAGCGCGTGTGATCCGCGAGTCGCACACGCCGCTCGACGGCACGTTTCTCGCCTGGGCGAACCCGTCCAAAGGTGCGATGACCGGCGGCGACTACCCTTTCGCCTTCGACTGTCCCGACGCCGCGACGCTGGCGCATCTCGCGCTGCCGGTGCGCGCAGTCGCGCAGATCGCGGCGTTCGCGCAGCAGGTGACGGTGTACGCCGACGAGACCGCGTACGACGCCGCGCAGAAAGCGCAGGGTCAGTCGTTTCCCTCGCGCTCGTTCATCCCCTCCGGCCTGCTCTCCCCCGCCGGCGAGCCGATCGATCCACCCGAACCCCACGCGCTCTTCGTCGGCCACATCGTCGAGGCTGAGGAACGCCGCAACTCGGTCACCGGTAACCGATTCTGGTGGGCGCTGGTCGACACCCTCGGCGGCACCTTCGACGTCGTCATCGATCCGGAGCTGCTGCCGGATCCACCACGAGCAGGAAACATTCTGTCCGGCTGGTTCTGGCTCTCCGGCCGAATCAGCCTCGACAAGAAACCCAAACGCGGATGGTTCTCACGATGACCTCAATTTCCGCGCGCATCGCCGAAGAGCTCGGCGTGCGTGTAGCCCAGACCGACGCCGCCATCACGCTGCTCGACGCCAAGTCCACCGTGCCGTTCATCGCGCGCTACCGCAAGGAAGCCACCGGCGGACTCGACGACACCCAGCTGCGCACCCTCGAAGAGCGCCTCGGCTATCTCCGCGAGATGGAGGAGCGGCGTGACGCGATCAAGAACATCATTGCGGAACAGAACAAGTTGACGCCGGAGCTGGCCGCGGCCATCGACGCCGCGCAAACAAAAGCGCGACTCGAAGATCTGTACCTCCCCTACAAGACCAAGCGCCGCACGAAATCGCAGATCGCGCGCGAGGCCGGCCTCGAGCCACTCGCGTTGGCGCTGCTCGCCAATCCGATGCTCGTTCCCGATGCGGCTGCCCTTCCCTACGTGGACGCGAACAAAGGCGTCGCGGACGTGACCGCGGCGCTGGAAGGCGCGCGCTGGATCCTGATCGACACCTTCGCAGAAGACGCCGAGCTGGTCGGCGGCCTTCGTCAACTCCTCTGGGATCGCGGCGAGTGGACCTCGACGGTCGTTGACGGCAAACAGGACGAAGGCGCGAAGTTCTCCGATTATTTCGCCGCGAGCGAGGCGCTGAAGCGTCTGCCCTCGCACCGCGTGCTCGCGCTGCTGCGTGGCCGCCACAAAGGATTTCTGCGACTTTCGATCGGGCTGCCTGAACCCGATGCACTCCCCGGTCAGACCGAACCCGAACGCCACATCGCCGGACGCGCCCACATCGTCAACCAACAGCGTCCGGCTGACTCCTGGCTGGCGACGACGGTGCGATGGACCTGGAAGATCAGAATCCTGCCGCAGCTCGAGTCCGAGTTCGAGCACCGCCTCCGAGACGAAGCAGAGGCCGAGGCGATCCGCGTCTTCGGCCGCAACCTGCACGACCTCCTGCTCGCCGCTCCTGCGGGTCAGCGCACGACGATGGGGCTGGATCCGGGGATTCGAACGGGCGTGAAAGTCGCCGTCGTGGACGGGACGGGCAAACTGATCGACACGGCGGTGATCTACCCGCACGAGCCCAGGAAAGACTGGGAGGGATCACTTCGCGCGCTCGCGCAGCTGTGCACGAAGCATCGCGTGGAGCTGATCTCGATCGGCAACGGCACCGCGTCGCGGGAAACAGACAAGTTGGTCGCGGACCTGATGACCCGCCACGCCGATCTGAAACTCACCCGCGTCGTTGTGTCGGAAGCCGGTGCATCGGTGTACTCGGCATCAGCGCTCGCGGCGAGTGAGTTTCCGGCGCTCGACGTGTCGCTGCGTGGCGCCGTTTCGATTGCCCGCCGCCTACAGGATCCCCTGGCAGAGCTCGTCCGCATCGATCCGAAGGCGATCGGTGTCGGGCAATATCAGCACGATGTGAGCCCCACGCGCCTGGCCAGGAAGCTCGACGCGATTGTGGAAGACTGCGTCAACGCCGTCGGCGCCGACGTGAACACGGCGTCAGTCCCGCTGCTCTCGCGCATCTCCGGCCTCAGCGAATCGATCGCCACGCACATCGTCGGCTTTCGCGACGAGCATGGACCGTTCCGCGACCGCATGGACATTCTGAAAGTGCCGCGCATCGGCGGGCGGACGTTCGTGCAGGCCGCCGGCTTCCTGCGCGTGATGAACGGCGACAACCCGCTGGACCGCTCGGCGGTGCACCCGGAGGCGTATCCCGTCGTCGCGCGGATCGTGGCGCGGACCGGTCTCACCCTGCTCGAGCTGATGGGCAAGGCCGCCGCACTGCGGGCGATCAAGCCGGAAGACTTCGTCGACGATCAGTTCGGCCTGCCAACGGTGAAGGACATCCTCGCCGAGTTGGAGAAGCCCGGACGCGATCCCCGGCCGGATTTCAAGACGGCCACATTCAAGGACGGCGTCGAGCACATGAGCGATCTCGAACCGGGCATGCAACTCGAAGGCGTGGTCACCAATGTTGCGAACTTCGGTGCGTTCGTCGACATCGGTGTGCACCAGGATGGCCTCGTCCACATCTCGCACGTGGCCGATCGATTCGTGAAGGATCCCCGCGAGGTCGTCCAAGCCGGCGACATCGTGAAGGTGAAAGTTCTCTCGATCGATCTGGTCCGCAAGCGGATTGCGCTGACCATGCGCTTGAACGAGACGCCGGCGGCAGCCGCCGGTCCCCGCGAGCCGCGCGCGCCGCGTCCGCCGACGCGGCCCGCACCGGCGCCACCCGCGCCGTCAACGGCGATGAGTGCGGCGCTGTCGAAACTGCGCTCACGCTAACGCGAAGAATTCCACCAGCACCGGGACGAGCGCTTTCGCATTTACCATGTGCGTCTGCCCAGGCAGCGTGCGATAGGTTGCATTCGGCAGGACGTCTGCGAGCGCCTTCATCCCGTTGCGCATGTACGCCGGACTCTTCCCGCC
>JAYVMG010000161.1:0-4458 GCA_043759095.1 Acidobacteriota bacterium
GCGGCACTCCGAGGCCGGTTCGGCCGCTTCCAACTGCCGTGACGCCGGAGACCATGGCGGCCGGCGGGAACAGCCTGCGTACGTGGCTCGCGAAGTCGCAGGCTGACAAACGGCGATCGCTGCGATATCACCTGCGACTTATGTGGAACCGGATCGTGCCCGGCTGTCCGCTGCTGCTGCGGCTGTATCCGGGGATCTGGTGGGTCGCGCGCAACGACGCCGTCAGCGATGAGCTCTGGTATGGCGTGTTCGAGCCCAATGAGCGCACGTTGCTGCGGCAAATGCTCGCGCCCGGTATGGTCGTGCTCGATGTCGGCGCGCACGCGGGCTTTTATACGTTGAACGCGTCCAAACTCGTCGGACCAGCGGGGCGCGTCGTGTCATTCGAGCCTTCACCGCGAGAACGCGAGCGACTCCGGCTACATCTCCGTTTGAACCGCTGCGCGAACGTGAGTGTCGAAGCGGTCGCGCTTGGCGAGAAGGCGGGCGAGGGCGATCTGTTCGTGTTCGACGGCCGAACCACCGGTTGCAACAGCTTTCACCTGACGTCGACAGACGGCGCGCGACGCGTGACCGTTCCCATTCGCAGACTCGATGACTACGTCTCGAACGGCAGCATTGACCGTGCGGATTTCGTGAAGATGGACATCGAGGGCGCCGAGTTGTCGGCGCTGCGCGGGGCCGAACAACTGTTCCGGACCTTGCGCCCGGTCCTGCTGTGCGAATTGCACGAGAAACGGACCGCGCCGTGGGGCTATGGCGCTCGGGAGATCGTCGATTTGGTGGCGTCGTGGAATTATCGCTGGTACCTCGTCGGAGACGGCGGATGTCTGACGCCGATCGACGCGGGCCAGACAACGTTTTTTGGGAATGGTCTGGCGCTGCCAGCTGAACGGCCTCGAGGTGGCGCGTGAACGGGTCACCGCGGGTGTTGCTGCTTGGAGCCTCCGGGCTGCTGGGCCACCAACTGCTGCAGAGTTTGCCTGAAGCATTTTCGACCGTCGCCGTGTCCGGCCGCGGCGTGGCGAGCGGCACGGATAGCCGCGTGCAGTGGTTGTCCGCGCGGATGGATGCCGCGGAGCCCGCGTCGATCGACGCCATCCTCGATGCGGCTGGCGCCGGCGTCATCGTCAATGCGACAGGCGCGGCACCGCGATCCGATGCAGCGACCATGACACACGTGAATACGCGATTCCCACGCGCGCTCGCAGTTGCCGCCGCCGCGCGCGGCGCTCGCGTCGTCCAGATCAGCACCGACGGCGTCTTTTCTGGATTGCGCGGGGGCTACGGCGAGTCCGACGCACCCGATCCAGTTGATGACTACGGCCGTTCGAAGCTGGGTGGAGAGCTTGAGGGACCGCACCTCACGATCCGCACCAGTTTCTTTGGCCGGTCACCGCGCGGCACGGGCCTCATTGAGTGGCTCGCCTCACAGCGTGGACAAACGGTGGACGGCTTCACCGACTACCGGTTTTCAGGTATCGCGGCGTCCTTGCTCGCGGGCTTCATTGCCTCGGCGATTGGCCGCGCACTGAGCGGCTTGTATCACGTAGGCGGAGATCCGGTCACTAAGTACGAGTTATTGCGAGCGGCCTCGCGCGTGCTCGACCTCGATGTCACTGTCCGGCCATCGAGCGGCGGGGTGGCGGTGGACCGCACGCTCGACTCCCATCGATTCTTCGAGGCGGTCGACCACTCCAGGCCGACCGTGACCGAATCACTCAAGGCCCTGACGTCATGTGGCGCGCTTTTACGAAGCTGAGGCATGAGGGGCGCGAGCACCAGCGCGCGGTGGCGGCGTGGGACGCTGCGCGACGCACGCTGCCTGGGACGCTGGATCCCGCGCTCGGTGGTCTGACGATCTGCAGCGTCGCGTTTCGCGCGAAGACATGCCTCGATCTCAATCACCAACTGATGCGCCGCCTCAATCCGGAGGAGTCGCTGCCCGAATGGCTGCTATTCGACAACAACACCGAGATGGCGGAGGCCATTGATCGTGGCGACCCCCGCTTTACGGTTCTTCCGGCATCCGGCGGGGACTTTGTACTCGGGTACGATCACGCGATCGGGATCACCGGGCTGCTGCAGCGCGTCAAGACCCGGTTCCTGCTGATTCAGGACCCCGACTGCTTCATCGTCAGGCCCGGCTGGATCCGTGATGTGAGAGAGCACATGGAGCGGCACGGGCTAGGCTTCTTCGGGACGCCGATCAACCCGCGGCGACACAATTCGTATCGCTATTTTCCGTACATGGTGTGCATGTTCGTTGACCTGGCGCGGGTGCCGCTTCGCGATCTCTGTTTTGTGCCGGACGTCTGGGAGGCGCGCGCGAGCCTCAGCTACCAGGTGCGAAGGACGCTGACCAGAATACCGAAGGTCGGGTTCTTCTTTCGCGGCCTATTGACCGAGCAGTACAAGACCAATGGCTGGCGCATCAAGGCACAATACGGACGCGGCGATCGCGTGAAGTTCGAGTGCGCGCAACCGGTGTGGGACGTCGCCGAGGGCACGCCACCGGGAATCAAGCGGCTGGTTCACGCCCTGACGCCGGGCGCAGTCTCGCCGGTGCCGAAGCAGCCGGGCTACTGTTCCGTGCGTGGCTTTGTCTCGATGGGTGCGCCGGACGTGGCCGCGCTTGGCTGGGAAGAATTTGTCTGGCAGGACCGTCCGTTCGCGTTTCACGTTGGATCGGTGCATGGGCAACCCGGCCGCTATGAGCGCCAGCTCGAGTCGGTGCTGCGGGAGATCCGCGGATTGTCGCCGGACGTGGCGCAGTTCTCACCGGTGACCGCATGAGGATCGCGCTGCTGCAGATCAATCCAACCGTCGGCGATCTCGCCGGCAACGCGAGGCTCATCGCGGACGCCGTTCGAGCCGCCGGCCGCACCGGCGCGGCTCTCGCGGTGACGCCGGAGCTCGCGCTGGTCGGCTACCCGCCGCGCGATCTGCTGCTGAGCGACGGATTCGTGCGACGGAGCTGGGACGCGCTCGCGGATCTTGCGCGCGCGCTGGTGAACGAACCGCCCGTGCTCGTCGGCGTGCCGGAGCCGAATCCTTCGGACGAGGGGCGCCCGCTATACAACGCGGCTGTGCTGTTGCGAGACGGTCTCGTCGGGCAACGGTTCCGCAAGGCGCTGCTTCCGACCTACGACGTGTTCGACGAAGATCGTTACTTCGAACCCTTCCGCGGCCTCCAACTGCTCGAGCTTGGCGGACGCCGTCTGGGCATCAGCATTTGTGAAGACGTGTGGAACGACCGCGACTTCTTCAAACGCCGGCGTTACCACCACGATCCGATCGAGGAGCTCGCTCACGCCGGCGCGGAGGTCATCGTCAATCTGTCGGCGTCGCCGTTCTCGGTCGGGAAGCAGCAGCGGCGGGAGCTGATGCTCGGGAGCATGGCGAGCAAGCACCGCGTTCCGGTGGTCTACGTCAATCAGGTCGGCGGGAACGACGATCTGGTGTTCGATGGCCGCAGCTGCGCATTCGATCGCGCGGGCCTGACGACTGCGCGGGGCCGGTCGTTCGACGCCGACGTCGTCGTGTGCGACATCGATGAGGCTCGACCCATCGGACCGTCGACAGATACGCGGGAGGAATTCGAGGTCTGGCACGCGCTCGTGCTCGGCACGCGTGACTACGCGCGCAAGTGCGGTTTCGAGCGTGCGGTTCTCGGCCTCTCGGGCGGTGTCGACTCCGCGCTCACCGCGGCGATCGCCGCCGAGGCGCTCGGCGCCGACCGTGTGCTCGGTGTCCTGATGCCATCGCCCTTTTCGAGCCGCGGCAGCATCGACGATGCTCTGGCGCTGGCGCGGACGCTCGGTCTCGAAACGCTGACGCTGCCGATCGACCCCGCGATGCAGGTGATGGAGCAGACGCTCGCGCTGGCGTTCGCGGGCAGTCCGCGCGACGTGACCGAAGAAAACATCCAGGCGCGCATCCGCGGCAATCTGCTGATGGCGCTCTCGAACAAGCGCGGCGCGCTGCTGCTGACGACCGGCAATAAGTCCGAGATCTCGGTCGGCTACTGCACCTTGTACGGCGACATGTCGGGAGGTCTCGGCGTCATCGCTGACGTCCCGAAGACGATGGTCTATCGGGTGTCTCGATGGCTGAACGACACCAGGGGCCGCGCGATCATCCCCGAAGCGACGCTGACGAAGGCGCCGTCCGCCGAACTGCGTCCGGATCAGACCGATCAGGACTCGCTCCCGCCCTACGACGTGCTTGACGACATCCTGCAGCGCCACATCGAGCAGCACCAGCCGGCGGGTGACATCGTAGCCGCCGGCTTCGATCCCGCGACGGTCCGCCGCGTGCTGCGGCTCGTCCGGGGCGCCGAATTCAAACGCAAACAAGCCGCGCCCGGTTTGAAGGTGACCGACCGCGCATTCGGAACCGGCTGGCGCATGCCGATCGCCGCCAGAACCAACCTCGAGGACGTGACAGCGGAGAACA
>JAYVMG010000162.1:0-11792 GCA_043759095.1 Acidobacteriota bacterium
GCGCTCGCGCACGCGATGAATCAGGCGCTCGGCAACGCCGGCAAGACGGTCGTCTACACGCAGACGGCAGAAGCCGAGCCGGTCAACCAGCTCGAGTCGCTGCGCGACCTCGTCGCCGACATGAACGCCGGCCACGTCGACCTCCTCCTCATCGTCGGCGGCAATCCGGTGTACACCGCCCCGGTCGATCTCGCCTTCGCCGATGCGATGAACAAGGTCCAGCGCCGCGCGCATCTCAGCCTCTATGACGATGAGACGTCGGCGCTGTGCCAGTGGCAGATTCCCGAAGCGCATTTTCTCGAGGCCTGGAGTGATGCGCGCGGATACGACGGCACGACATCGATCGTTCAGCCGCTGATCGCGCCGCTCTACGGCGGCAAATCGGCGCACGAGGTGCTGGCGGCGATGGGCGATCGCCCGGAACGATCGGCGCACGACATCGTCCGCGAGCACTGGAAGATCGACAAGGACGAGGCCGCGTGGCGCCGGTGGCTGCACGACGGCGTGATGGCGAACACCGCGTTTGCGCCGAAGACCGTCACGGTCGCGCTTTCAGCTCTCAGCCCTCAGCCCTCAGCCTTTTCGCCGAGCGGCCTGGAAATCTCTTTCAGAAACGACCCGTCAGTGCTGGACGGCCGCTTTTCGAACAACGGCTGGCTGCAGGAACTGCCCAAGCCGATCACGCGGCTGACGTGGGACAACGCCGTCCTCGCCAGTCCGGCAACCGCCGCGAAGCTGCGCGCCGCCGAATCGCCAGCCTTCACGGGCGGCGAGCACGGCCAGATCATCACCGACGTCGTCGAGCTGACGTTCCGCGGACGCAGCGTCAAAGGCGCGCTCTTCACCGTCGTTGGCCACCCGGACGACTGCGTCACGGTGCATCTCGGCTACGGCCGTACGCGCGGCGGTCGCCTGGCCGCCGGCGCGGGTTTCAACGCGAACACGATTCGCACCGCCGATGCACTGTCGTTCGGCGCAGGCGTGGAGATCAAGCGGACCGGCGACACGTTCTCGCTGGCCTGCACGCAGTATCACCACCTGATGGACGGCCGCGGCCTCGTGCGCGCGGCAACACGCGACGAGTACTTGAAGGATCCGAAGTCGGTGCATGAAGGCCCCGGCATGGAACCGCCGCCGCCAAAGACGCTGACGATGTACCCGGAAGTGAAGTACGACGGCTACAAGTGGGGCATGGCGATAGACGTCAACTCCTGCATCGGCTGCAACGCCTGCGTCGTCGGATGCCAGTCGGAGAACAACATCCCGGTTATTGGCAAGGATCAGGTGCTGCGCGGGCGCGAGATGCACTGGCTGCGCGTCGACACGTACTACCGTGGGCCGGTGGAGAATCCCGAGACGTACTTCCAGCCGGTGCCGTGCATGCAGTGCGAAAACGCGCCGTGCGAAGTCGTGTGCCCGGTCGGTGCGACCACGCACAGCCACGAAGGCCTGAACGACATGGTCTACAACCGCTGTGTCGGCACGCGCTACTGCTCGGACAACTGCCCATACAAGGTGCGGCGCTTCAACTTCCTGCTCTACCAGGATTTCGAAACGCCGGCGCTCAAGCTGGGGCGCAACCCCGACGTCACCGTGCGCAGCCGCGGCGTGATGGAGAAGTGCACGTACTGCGTGCAGCGGATCAACTCCGCGAAGATTGACTCGGAAAAGGGCGACCGCAGCGTCCGCGACGGCGAAATCAAGACCGCGTGCGAGCAGGCCTGCCCCGCCGACGCGATCGTCTTCGGCAACCTCAACGACCCGAACAGCCGCGTCGCGAAGCTGCAGGGCGAGGTGCGCAACTACGCGCTGCTGGCCGAGCTGAACACGCGGCCGCGGACGACGTATCTGGCGGCGGTGCGAAACGTGAATCCGGAGCTGGGAGAGTGACATCGCGGCCCAGCGACGATCCGAACGCCGCGGTCGACACCGGTCCCGTACCGGTGATCGCGCCCGGGCACACGTTCGGGACCGTCACCGATAAGATCAGCGCAATCGTGCTGACGCGGAAGACGCCGATCGGCTGGTACGCCGGCTTCGGCACCGCGATGATGTTCACGGTCCTGCTGCTCGTCTCGCTCACCTACCTGGTGACGAAGGGTATCGGCATCTGGGGCAACAACATCCCTGTCGGGTGGGCGTTCGACATCACGAACTTCGTGTGGTGGATCGGCATCGGCCACGCCGGCACGCTGATCTCGGCGATCCTGCTGCTGCTGAAACAGACGTGGCGCACGTCGATCAACCGGTTCGCTGAAGCGATGACGCTGTTCGCGGTGTCGTGCGCCGGCATCTTCCCGCTGTTCCACACCGGCCGCCCGTGGCTCGGCTACTGGCTGTTCCCGTACCCGAACACGATGGGGCTCTGGCCGCAGTTCCGGAGCCCGCTGATCTGGGACGTGTTCGCGGTGTCGGCGTACGCCACGGTCTCGCTGTTGTTCTGGTTCGTCGGGCTGATTCCCGATCTGGCGACGCTGCGTGATCGGTCGCAGTCGCCGGTCGGGCGTTTCATCTACGGCATGCTGGCGATGGGCTGGCGCGGGTCGGCGCACCACTGGCACCGCTACGAGACGGCCTACCTGCTGCTCGCGGGTCTGGCGACACCGCTTGTCGTCTCGGTGCATACGGTGGTCAGTTTCGACTTTGCGGTGTCGATCGTGCCGGGCTGGCACACGACGATCTTTCCGCCGTACTTCGTGGCGGGCGCGATCTATTCCGGCTTCGCGATGGTGCTGACGCTCGCGATTCCGATCCGCGCGATCTACAACCTCGAAGACTTCATCACGATGCGCCATCTGCAGAACATGGCGAAGGTGATGCTGGTCACCGGGCTCATCGTCGCTTACGGCTACACCACCGAGGCGTTCATCGCGTGGTACAGCGGCGACAAGTACGAAGGTTTCGTCCCGATGAACCGCATGTTCGGTCCGTATGCGGTGTTCTACTGGGCGCTGATCCTCTGCAACGTCGTCATCCCGCAGCTGTTGTGGTTCAAGAAGATCCGGTTGAGCGTGGCGAGCCTGTTCATCATCTCGATCATCGTCAACGTCGGCATGTGGCTCGAGCGGTTCGTGATCATCGTGCTCAGCCTGCACCGTGATTTCCTGCCCTCGTCGTGGGGGATGTACGCGCCGACGTTCTGGGACTGGTCGACGTTCCTGGGCACGATCGGCCTGTTCCTGTCGCTGCTGTTCCTGTTCCTGCGCTTCCTGCCGATGATCTCGATCTTCGAGATGCGGACCATTCTTCCCGAGGCGAAAGTGGGCGACCAGTGAAGACGCCGTCGCTGATTCACGGCCTGATGGCCGAATTCGACGACCCGACGTCGCTGGTCGCCGCGGCCGGTCGCGCGCACCGCGAGGGGTATCGCAGCATGGATGCGTACTCGCCGTTTCCGATTGAAGAACTGCACGAAGCGCTCGGATCGCACCACACGCGGCTGCCGCTGATCGTGCTGATCGGTGGCCTGTTCGGCTGCATCGGCGGCTACGCGCTACAGTACTGGTCGTCGGTCGTCGAGTATCCGTTGAACATCGGCGGCAAGCCGCTCCACAGCTGGCCGGCGTTCATCCCGGTTACCTTCGAGTGCACGATTCTCGCGGCCGCCCTGTCGTGCGTGCTCGGCATGCTCGCGCTCAACGGCCTGCCGATGCCGTATCACCCCGTGTTCAATCTGCCGCGCTTTGCGCTGGCCAGTCGCAACCGATTCTTTCTCTGCATCGAGTCGACAGACCCGAAGTTCGATCTCGAAGCCACGCGCCGATTCCTCGAAACGCTCGACCCGAGGGAGGTCTCGACCGTTGCCGACTAGCGAGCGCATCACCGATTTGCCACGAAGGCACGAAAGCACGAAGAAGATCTGCCTTCGTGTCTTCGCGTCTTCGTGGCTGATCGTTGGCCTGTCGGGTTCTGCATGCCGGCAAGATATGCATGACCAACCGAAGTACATCCCGATGCGGGGGTCCACCTTCTTCAACGACGCGCGCTCGGCGCGGCCGGTCATTGAGGGCACCGTGGCGCGCGGGCAACTGCACGACGATGAGCTGATGTTCACGGGCAAGGTTGGTGGCGAGGACGCCGACGTGTTTCCGATGCGCGTGGATGCCGCGGTGATGGCGCGCGGTCAGGAGCGCTTCAACATTTACTGCGCGCCGTGCCACGGGCGCACGGGTCAGGGCGACGGCATGGTCGTGCGCCGCGGGTACCGGCGCCCACCGTCATTTCACCAGGACCGGCTGCGCAACGCGCCGGTTGGCCATTTCTTCGACGTGATCACGAACGGCTTCGGCGCGATGCCGGATTACGCCGCGCAGATCAAGGCGGAGGATCGCTGGGCCATCACCGCGTTCGTCCGCGCGCTGCAATTGAGCGAGCACGCGACGGTCGCCGACGTACCGCCGTCAGACCGGATCCGGATCCAGTGACGCCGCAGTTGAGTCAAACCGCGGACGTCGCGATTCCGGAGCTTGCTGGCCTGCAGCGGCGACTGTTGGTCGCCGGTGCGATCGGCGCGGCGCTGTCGCTGGCCGGCGCGCTCGTCGACGTCCGGCAATTCATGCAGTCGTACCTCATGGCCTACATGCTGTGCCTGGGTGTGACGCTCGGCTGCCTGGCGCTGGGCATGCTGCACCAGCTCTCGGGCGGCGCCTGGGGCGTCGTGATCCGCCGGCCCATTGGCGCGGCGTCGCGCACGCTGCCGGTGATGACGCTCCTGTTTCTGCCGATCGCGCTCGGCATGAACCACCTGTACATCTGGACGAACGCCGATCTCGTGGCGCACGACGAGATGCTGCAGCAGCACAAGCACCTGTATCTGAACACGCCGTTCTTCCTCTCCCGCGCTGCGCTCTACTTCATCGTCTGGAACGCGCTGGCCTACTTCCTCAGCGCATGGTCGCTCGAACAGGACAAGACCGGCGACGAGAAACTCGCGCGCCGCATGCAGATGCTCAGTGCCGGCGGCCTGCTCGCGTACGGCTTCACGATCACGTTCGCGTCGTTCGACTGGATGATGTCGCTCGAGCCGCACTGGTTCTCGACGATCTACGGCGTGCTGATCCTCGGCGGCCAGGGACTCTCGGCGCTGGCGTTCCTGATCATCGTGCTCGCATGGCTCAGCCGCAGGGCGCCGCTCGACACGATCGTCGCGCCCGCGCACTTTCACGACCTCGGCAACCTGATGCTGGCGTTCGTGATGCTGTGGGCGTACTTCTCGTTCTCGCAGTACCTGATCATCTGGTCCGGCAACCTGCCTGTGGAAATCGCGTGGTACATGCACCGCCTGCAGACAGGCTGGCGCGCGGTCGGCATCACGCTCATCGTCGGGCACTTCGTGGCGCCGTTCGTCGTGCTGCTGTCGCGCCGGGTGAAACGGCAGCCGGAACTGTTGATGAAGGTCGCGGTCTTCGTGCTGTTGGTCCGGCTGATCGATCTGTTCTGGCTGATTGCGCCGGAGTTCCACCAGGCCGGCGTCTCCGTCAGCTGGCTCGACGCCGTGCTGCCGCTGACGCTCGGATCAATCTGGCTGGCGGCGTTCGTTTATCAACTGCGCGGCCGCGCGATTCTGCCGGTCAACGATCCGGAGTTCGACGAAGCACTCGGCCGGATCATCGAACGCGGCGCGCCGCCCAAAGAGGCCAGCCCCGCCGAAGCTCAATCGCGTGCCGCTGAGCGAAGGCGGGCTCATTAGCCATGTCGGAACAGCCGCACACGCATCCCGAGTCGCATCACGAAGAGAGCGATGTCGACTTCCGCGCGATCATGACCTTCGGCGGCGGGCTGATCGCCGTCGCGGTCTTCGTCTATATTCTCATCTTCGGAATCTTCCGGTTCTTCGACGGCCGCGAAGGCGTCAAGGTCGCGGCGGAATACCCGCTCGCCGCCTCGCAGGGCCGCCGCGAACCCCCGGAGCCGAGGCTGCAGACCGACCCGCGCCAGGACATGGCCGACCTGCGCGCGAAGGAAGACGACCTGCTGGGATCGTACGGGTGGGTCGACAAGAACGCCGGCGTCGTGCGCATCCCGATCGATGCGGCGATGAAGCTGACGCTGGAACGCGGGCTGCCCGCGCGGCAGGAGAGCAAGTGAGCAACAGCCAGCGTATGTGCCACGAAGGCACGAAGGCACGAAACACGCCCAGGACAAAAGGTTCTTCGTGTCTTCGCGTCTTCGTGGCCATTTTGCTGGTGACGAGGCTTACGCCGCAGGCGGCGACAGCACAAATGGCGGCTTCGCCGTCAGCCGCCGGCTACAAGCAGGAACCGGGCATCGTCGCGTCGGCAATCCCCGCGGCACTGCGCGCGATCGGGTTCGATCAGCTCATCGGTCAACGCGTGCCGCTCGACACGACGTTTCGCGACGAGGCCGGCTCGGTCGTTCGCCTCGGCGACTACTTCGGCAAGAAGCCGGTGGTCCTGGTGTTTGCGTACTACGACTGTCCGATGCTGTGCACGCAGGTGATCAACGGCCTGTCGAGCGCGCTCGGCGTAATGTCGCTGAACCCGGGCAAGGACTTCGAGATCGTCACCGTCAGCTTCAACCCGAACGACACGCCGGCGTCCGCCACCGCCAAGAAAGCCGTGTACCTCGAACGCTATAAACGCATCGGCGCCGCCGAGGGCTGGCATTTCCTGACGGGCGACGAGGCGTCGATCGAGCGACTGACGAAGGCCGCGGGCTTCCGCTACGCCTGGGACGCGGACACGAAGCAGTACGCCCACCCCAGCGGGGTCATTGTGCTGACGCCTGACGGCACGCTGTCCAGTTATCTCTTCGGCATCGAGTACGGCGCGCGCGATCTCCGCCTCGGCATCGTCGAAGCGTCGAAAGGCAAGGTCGGCACGACGGTCGATGCGCTGCTGCTCTACTGCTATCACTACGACCCGATGACGGGCC
The DNA here is from genome assembly GCA_043759095.1 of Acidobacteriota bacterium. Taxonomy (GTDB): domain Bacteria; phylum Acidobacteriota; class Vicinamibacteria; order Vicinamibacterales; family CAVVIG01; genus CAVQFC01. Next base: position 6,895 of record JAYVMG010000162.1, read on the forward strand.
GCTACGGCCTGGTCATCATGCGCGCGATCCGGATGGCCGGCGCCGCCACCGTCCTCGCTATGGCCGCGTTCATCATCGTGATGGTGCGCAGGGAAAGTAAGCCCCGGAAATCTGAACTCTCAAGTCTGAAGTCTGAAGTCTGATATGTGGTCCGGCACTCCCCTCTTCCCAGAGCAGGCGTCGACCATGGCGGGTCGCGTGGACGCGCTGTATTTTTTTCTGCTCGCGATCTCGGTATTTTTCTCGCTGCTGATCGCCGGCCTCATCGTGTTCTACGCGATCCGCTACCGCCGGCGCGATCCGATGAGCGTCGGCGAGGTGATTCACGGCGCGATGGCGCTCGAGATCACGTGGACGGTGATTCCGTTCATCATCTCGATGGTCATCTTCGTCTGGGGCGCAAGCGTCTACTTCGCGATGTCGCGGCCGCCCGACGAAACGCTCAACATCTACGTCGTCGGCAAGCAATGGATGTGGAAGTTCCAGCATCTCGACGGCCAGCGCGAGATCAACGAACTGCACGTGCCGTCCGGGCGCCCGGTGAAGCTGATCATGACCTCGGAGGACGTGATCCACGACGTGTTCGTTCCCGCGTTCCGCGTGAAGGCCGACGTGATCCCCGGGCGCTACACGAACCTCTGGTTCCAACCGACGAAGCCAGGACGCTATCACCTGTTCTGCGCCGAATACTGCGGCACGCGCCACTCGGGCATGACCGGCGAAGTGATCGTGATGGAGCCAAGCGAGTTCCAGGCGTGGCTCACCGGCGGCGCACTGGAAGGCTCGCTCGCGTCAGCCGGCGCGAAGCTGTTCAACGACCTCGCCTGCAACACCTGTCATCGCCCGGACGCGCAGGGTCGAGGACCGGTCCTCGAAGGACTGTTCGGCAACACCGTCAAACTCCAGAACGGCGAGACGATGACGGTCGACGAGGCGTACGTGCGTGAGTCGATCCTCAACCCGTCGGCGAAGGTGACCGTGGGCTTCCAGCCGATCATGCCGACGTTCCAGGGCCTGGTCACCGAAGAGCAGTTGCTGGAGCTGATCGAGTACGTGAAATCGTTGAAGGCGCTTCCGGCGGTGCAAGGCAGTCAGACAAGGTAGCCATGTCCAGTCCCACTCTCGTCATGCCCCCGCGGCACTATCTGAACAACGGCTACGGCGTGAAGTCGTGGCTGCTGACGCGCGACCACAAGCGCATTGCGCTCTTGTACCTCGCCTCCGTCACGTTCTTCTTCTTCCTCGGCGGCGCCATGGCGGTGCTGATCCGGCTCGAGCTCGCGACGCCGGCCGGCGATCTCGTCTCGGACGAAACCTACAACAAGCTGTTCACGATGCACGGCGTGATGATGGTGTTTTTCTTCCTCATCCCCGCGATCCCGTCCGTGCTCGGCAATTTCCTCGTGCCGCTGATGATCGGCGCCAAGGATCTCGCGTTTCCCAAACTGAACCTGGCGAGCTGGTACATCTACGTCATCGGCGCGTCGTTCACGACCTATTCGCTGGTCACCGGCGGGCTCGATACCGGCTGGACCTTCTACACGCCATTCAGCACGGTCGCTTCGAGCAGCAACGTGATCTCGGCGGCGCTCGGCATCTTCATCACCGGTTTCTCGTCGATTCTCACCGGCCTCAACTTCATTGTCACCACGCACCGGATGCGCGCGCCGGGCATGACCTGGTTCCGCATGCCGCTGTTCATGTGGTCGATGTACGCCACCAGCCTGATCATGGTGCTCGGCACGCCGGTGATTGCGATCACGATCATCCTGGTGGCCTCCGAGCGGCTGTTCCACTTCGGCTTCTTCGACCCGCGAGTCGGCGGCGATCCGGTGCTCTTTCAGCACCTGTTCTGGTTCTACTCGCACCCGGCGGTCTACATCATGATCCTGCCGGCGATGGGCGTCATCAGCGAGCTGGTTGCGGCGTTCTGCCGCAAGCAGGTGTTCGGCTACAAGTTCGTCGCCTTCGCGAGCATCGCCATCGCGGTCCTCGGCTTCCTCGTCTGGGGCCACCACATGTTCGTCGCCGGCATCTCGGTCTACGCGGCGTTGATCTTCTCGATTCTCAGCTTCCTCGTTGCGGTGCCCTCGGCCGTCAAGGTCTTCAACTGGACCGCGACGATGTACAAGGGATCGGTGTCATGGCAGACGCCGATGCTGTACGCCATCGGCTTTATCGGACTGTTCACGATTGGCGGGCTGACCGGTTTGTTTCTGGCGGCGGTCGGACTCGACGTGCACGTCACCGACACGTACTTCATCGTCGCGCACTTCCACTACATCATGGTCGGCGGCACAATCATGGGATACCTCGGCGGCCTGCACTACTGGTGGCCGAAGATCAGCGGACGCCTCTACAACGAGTACCTCGCAAAGATCGCGGCGGCGATCATCTTCTTTGGCTTCAACCTGACGTTCTTCCCGCAGTTCATCCTGGGTTACCTGGGCATGCCGCGCCGGTACCACGCGTACCCGCCGGAGTTCCAGATGCTGAACGTGCTGTCGTCGGCGGGCGCATCGATTCTCGGCGTTGGCTACCTGTTGCCGATGATCTACCTGACGTATTCACTGCGCTACGGCAAGATCGCCGGCTCGAACCCGTGGAACGCCGTCGGCCTCGAGTGGAACACCACGTCGCCCCCGCCGACGGAGAATTTCGCGGAAACACCCGTCGTCACCTGGGAAGCGTACGACTACTCGGCGCCGCAGGCGTGAGAGTGCAGCGTGCAGCGTGGCAGCGTGCAGCGTGCAGCGTGCAGCGTGCAGCGTGCAGCGTGCAACGTGGCAGCGTGCAGCGTGCAGCGTGATTTCAGAGTTGAGACTTGAGAGTTGAGACTTGAGAGTTGAGAGTTGAACGTGTCTGATACAGCCGAACACCCGGCGCTCGCGCACCACTTCGACAGCCTCGCGCAACAACGCGAGGCGACGACGCTGGGCATGTGGGTGTTCCTGGTCACCGAGGTGCTGTTCTTCGGCGGGCTCTTTCTGACGTATGCGATCTACCGCAGCTGGTATCCAGAGGCGTTCGCTGCCGCCAGCCACGAACTCGACGTCACGCTCGGCACGATCAACACGGTCGTCCTCATCACCAGCAGTTTGACGATGGCGCTGGCGGTGCATGCGGCGCAGGTCGGTCAGCGCAAACTGCTGATGACGTTCCTGATCATCACGCTGATCCTGGGCACTGTGTTCCTGGGGATCAAGAGCGTGGAGTATTACCACAAGTTCGCCGAGCATCACGTGCCGGGACCGGGCTTCGTGTTCGAGAAGGAGCACATCCGCCACGCGCAGCTCTTCTTCTCGCTGTACTTCGTGATGACCGGGCTGCACGCCCTGCACATGATTATCGGCATCGGGATCATGCTGGTGATGCTCTACTGGGCCTGGAACGGCACGATCACGAAGGAGTACGCCAGCCCGATCGAGATCAGCGGACTCTACTGGCACTTCGTCGACATCGTCTGGATCTTCTTGTTTCCGCTCCTCTACCTGCTTGGGCGGCACGCTCACTGAGACTTGAGACTTGAGACCTGAGAATTAATGTCTTCTCATATCCTACCGAAACGCGTCTACTACACGATCTTCGCGATCCTGCTGTTCTGCACGTACCTGACCGTGCACATCGCGTTCATCGACCTCGGCGCGTGGAACACGGTCGCTGCACTGACGATTGCCGTCTTCAAGGCGACGCTGGTCGTGCTGTTCTTCATGCACGTGAAATACAGCACGAAGCTGACCTGGGCGGTCGTGCTCGGCGGCATCTTCTGGTTGGGAATTCTGCTGGCGCTGACGATGAGCGATTACATGACTCGCGCGTGGCGGACGTACGGGTAACGCCATGCGGAGGATCAATGTTCTGGCCAGTTTTCTTTGTGTCCTTTGTGCCCTTTGTGTCCTTCGTGCTGATCAGATCCCGTGGGGGCTCGACCGCATCGACCAGCGCACCCTTCCTCTTGATAGCCGCTTCGCGCCATCCGGCGATGGCGCCGGCGTCCACGCCTACGTGATCGACACCGGCGTGCGCCGTACCCACCGCGAGTTCGAGGGACGCGCCGACTGGATCGGCGATTTCACGAGCGGCGCGCCCAATCGGCCTGGCAGCCACGACGCCGACGATTGCGATCCGCCGCCGTCGCCGGAGCAGGGGCACGGCACCCACGTCGCGAGCATCCTGGCCGGCCGGACGTTCGGCGTCGCGCGAGCGGTCCGCGTCCATGCGCTTCGCATCCTGCCATGCACGGGCGCCACACGCACGGACTTCAACGCCGCGGTCCGCGCCGTCGAGTGGATCACCGCGCACGGCGTGAAGCCGGCGGTCGTCAACATCAGCCCGGCGCGATGGGAAACCTCCGATCGTTCGCTAGACGAAGCGATCGGCCGTTCGATCCGGGCGGGATTCGTGTACGTGTTGTCAGCGGGAGGGATCGAGAACCTCGACACGTTCTCGCCGCAGCGCGTCGCGGACGCGATCAAAGTGGGGTCGACCGACGCGTCGGACATCGCGAAGCAAAGCCGGTACGGTCCGCACCTCACGATCTTCGCTCCCGGCATCCGGATTCAGGGAGCGGGCAGCGCCGGCGACACGGCGGAGTTCTCGGGCGACGGCGATTCGTACGCCGCACCATTCGTGGCGGGGGTCGCGGCGCTGTATCTCCAGCGGCATCCACAGGCCACGCCGGCCGACGTCAAGAATACGATCCTCGCGGCGGCAACGCGCGACGTGGTCAGGAACGCGGGAACGGCGCCGGCGCTGCTGCTCCGCGTGACCGGCGGTTCTTAACTCCCACGAACGCCAGCCCACACGACGAGGCGATCCCAGGACTTCAGCGATGGCCCGGGATGCTCGCGTCACTTGGTCGGCTGGCCGAACAGAGCGATCAGCCTCCGACATCTAAT
>JAYVMG010000163.1:0-1641 GCA_043759095.1 Acidobacteriota bacterium
GCTCGGTGTTCTACGCGATGGAGCGGCGGCGCGGCCTCGTCGTGCGCGCCGAGGAACCACCCGAGCTCGCGAATCCCGCGGCCCGGCGCCGACTGAGCGCAGCGATGATCGATACGCTCGCCGACCTTCACAGAATCGACGTCACCGCGCCGGGACTGCGCACGCTGGGGAAGCCGGCCGGCTTCGTCGAGCGGCAGGTGCGCGGATGGTCCGAGCGCTGGCATCGCTCGAAGACGACGCCGTTGCCCGAGATGGATGCGCTCGCCGACTGGTTGCGCGATCACCTTCCGGGCGATCCGATCACACCGTCCGTCGTCCACGGCGACTTCAAGCTAGACAACGTGATGCTCGATCCCGACGATATCGGCCGGCTGGTCGCGGTGTTCGACTGGGAGATGAGCGCGCTTGGCGATCCGCTCGTCGATCTCGGGATCCTGCTGACGTACTGGTCGCCGACCGCGCCGCCCGAACAGCGCGACGCGCTCTCGAGTGTCACCGACCGTCCCGGTTATTTCACGCGGCAGGAGATTCTCGATCGCTACGCGGCCCGCTCCGGCCGCGATCTGTCCGGCATCCGCTACTACGAAATTTTTGCAGTCTTCAAGATCGCCGTCGTCATCCAGCAGATTTACTATCGCTACGCGCAGGGGCAGACCACCGACCAGCGGTTTGCCACGTTCGACGCGCGCGTGGCTTACATGGCGCGGCACGCTGCCCGCCTCGCAGAGTTCCCGTCATGAACACCACCGTCACAATCGCATCACTCATCATCGTGCAAGCGCTGATCATCGTCTCGGCGCAGAGCACGACCACACGCGACGGCGTCTACACCGCAGCGCAAGCGGCGCGCGGCGAGAAGATCTACGCTGACTCGTGTGCGAGCTGCCACGGGGCGGATCTTTCCGGCAGCGGACAGGCGCCGGAGCTGGCCGGCAAGGACTTCAACGGGGACTGGAAGGACTTATCGCTCGGCGATCTGTTCGACCGCACGCGCTTGACGATGCCGGCGGACAAACCGGGATCGTTGAAGCCGGAGCAGACGTCAGACCTGATCGCGTTCCTGTTGCAGAAGGCGAACCTGCCGGCCGGTCAGACGGAGTTGCCGTCCGACCTCGCGGCCCTGAAGACGATCACGTTCGTCAGCCCGAAGCCCTGAGCCCTCAGCCCTACCGCGCTCTTTTCCAGGTGAGCGTCTGCGTAATCCGGTCGCCGGATTTCAGCGACAGCGTCAGCAGGCCGTCGGACGTAAGGCCGTAATGCCGCACCTGTTCGCTCCCGAGCCAGTTCGGCAGCGACGAGCCCGCCACGTGGTGCACGACGATCTTCTTCGCCGCGTCGATGGTGTAGGGACCGAAGTATCCGAGGTAACCCTGGAACGCGGCGGCGCGCGCCGCGTCGGTCGCCGCGGCTTCAGTCGGTCGTCCTGACCGCATCAGGTGCGCGGACATCTCGCGCTCGCCGTAGTTGATGCGGCCGATGTCGTAGTTCCCGGGACGCGCCGGGCCGGTCTCGCTGAAGATCTCGTATTTCACGAGCGTCCACTCGCCCGCCAACTGCTTCTTCACCGCATCGTCTTCGACGGTCCCGCTAAAGCCGGACACTACAGGAACCGCGTCTCGTACGTAGTGTCCGGCTTTAGCG
>JAYVMG010000164.1:0-4441 GCA_043759095.1 Acidobacteriota bacterium
CCGCCGGCTGACCCGCTCGGAGCAGCAGGAAGTCGCGCCGTTCGACCCTCAATCCGCACTCCGCGATCCGCGATCCGCAATGTCACCGAGCGTGCGCGCGACCATCGCTCGCACCATCGGCACCTTGTAGCCGTTCTTGGCGAGCGGCCGTGCGCCCGCGATCGCTGTCTCCCCGGCCTTCGCCGCCAGTTCCGGCGTGATGCGCTGCCCGGCCAGCAGCTTCTCGACCTCCGGCAACCGCCACGGAATCGGCGCGACGCCACCCAGCACCACGCGCGCGCGCTGGCAGACGCCCTTGTCGATGTCGAGCACCACCGCCGCACTCACGATCGCGTGCGTCCACGCCTCGCGATCCATGAGCTTGTGGTACGTGCTGCGCCCAAGCTTGCGGGCGGGCGGCAGTGTGATCGACGCCAGTATCTCGTCATCCGTCAGCACGTTTTCACGCGACGCGTCGACGGTTGGGAGGGAGAAGAACTCGGCCGCAGGTACGACCCGCTCACCCGACGGTCCGACGATCCGGAACGTCGCATGGAGCGCGACGAGCGCGGGCGCAGTATCCGACGGATGCACGATGTAACTCGGTCCGCCGCCGAAGATCGCGTGGAACTCGTTCTCGCCGGCAATCGAATAGCAGGTGGCGCCGCCGTTCTTCAGGCACGTGAATCCGTTGCGGTAGTACCAACACCACGGGCGCTGGCAGATATTGCCGGCCAGCGTGGCGGCGTTGCGAATCTGTGGCGTCGCCACACTCTCTGCCGCTTCGGCCAGCACCGCGTATCGCTCCCGAATCAGCGGCAGCTTTGCCAGCGCGTCGAGCGTGATCAGACCACCAATCGTGACGCCGCCGCCGGGCGCCGGCTTCACCTGATCCAGACCCTTGATCGACTTCAGGCTGACGAGCACGTCCGGCGTGACCAGACGCTCTTTCATCATGCCCAGCAGATCGCTGCCGCCGCCGGCGATGGCGACGCGTTGATTCTCCTGGCGGGCCTTGGTGATCAGCGTGACCGCGTGCGCCAGATCGCGCGGGTTGGCGTTGGTAAAGGCTTTCATGCCCGGCCTCCCTTCGCCGTGAGCGCGACCGCCGCCACGATCTTGTCGCGCGTGATTGGCAGATCCTTCATGCGAATACCGATCGCATTCGCAACCGCGTTGGCCACAGCCGCCGGCGCAGGCACCTTGCTCGATTCGCCCATGCTCTTCGCACCAAATGGCCCCAGCCCATCGTCCGACTCGATGAAAACGACCTCGACGTCCGGCGCGTCGCGATGCGTGGCCACTCGCGCTCCGTAATAACCGGCCGAGAGCGGCGACCCACTGCGCTGGTCGTAGATGAGGTTTTCGTGCAGCGCCATGCCGATGCCCATGATCGCGCCGCCTTTGATCTGGCTGCGTGCGGTGAGCGGATTCATGATGCGGCCGCAGTCGTGGACCGCGAGGTACTTCGTGACGTGCGTGCGGCCGAGTTCCGTGTCCACCTCGACCTCGACAAAGTGCGCGCCGAACGTGCTCCGCACTTTCCCCTGCACCGTCGGGTTCGGCGTCGCGGACGCAATCAGCACCTCGTCGCCTTTCGGCAGACCCTTCTCCGCGATCTGCTTCTTCAGGTCGCGCGCAGCTTCGACGACGGCGTAGCCGGTCATGATGGTGGTGCGGCTGCCGGACTCGCCGACGGAGTACGGACAACGATCGGTATCACCCCAGACGACCTCGAGCTGCGAGAGCGAAATGCCCAACTCCTCCGCCGCGATCAGCCCCATCGTGGTCTTCGCGCCGCCACCGACGTCGGTGACGCCGACGTGGACCCAATACTTCCCCTTCGCGTCGAGCCGAACGACGGCGCTGCTGCGTCCGAGGCCGGCGCGGAACGCCATGAACGCCACGCCAGCGCCGCGCTTGATGGGACCGCGATCCGATCCTGGCGTCGCCTTCCAGCGCGTTTTCCATTCGAACGCGTCAGCGCCGCGGCGGATGCACTCGTCGAGTGAGTACGACGTGTACGGCGTCTGGTCACCCGCCATCCGCGTCATGTTCTTCAGGATGAACTCGACCGGATCCATCTTCAGCTTCACGGCGACGTCGTCCATCATCGACTGGATGCCGAAGAAGCCCTGCGGAAACTCGGGACCACGGAAATTCGCCGACACGGTCCGATTCGTGTAGACGGGCGAGATCGACGTCTCGATGTGCGGGCACTTGTAAAGTTCGACGCCGGCGATGTTGCCGGTGTTCTTGCGGTACGGCCCCATCCCGCTGTAGCCCCGCATCTGAATCGACTGGAGCGTGCCGTCGTTCTTCACGCCCACCTTGTAGTACTGCACGGTCGGCCACCGGCCGTGGACGCCGATGAAATCTTCCTTGCGCGACATTTCGAGCTTCACCGGTGCGCCGGCGTTTTTCGCCAGCACGGCCGCAATCAGGTCAGCGTCGTGGTTCTGGTTCTTGTTGCCGAAATTGCCGCCCATGTAGCGGCAGACGACGCGAACTTTTTCCGGCGGGATGCCGAGATCGCGCGCCATATCGGTGCGGCAGTTGGCGACGCCACCCGTTGGCGTGTACACCGTCAGCTTGTCGGCGTCCCACGCGGCGACGCAACTGCGCGGCTCCATCTGGGCGTTGTGGACGAACGAGGTCGAGTAGCGATCCTCGAAGACGTGATCGGACGAGGCAAAGCCGTCCGCGATGTTGCCGCGCTTGGCTCCGATCGGCACGAACTCATTGCGCGCGTTCGGCGAGAGGTTGCCCTCTGGCCAGATGTGCGGCGCGCCGGGCTTCAGCGCGTCCTCGGGGTCGAGGACAAACGGCAGCGGCTCGTACTCCACGGTGATGAGCTGCAGCGCTTCCTCGGCCGTGTGCCGATCGACCGCGGCGACGGCAGCCACCGGTTCGCCGACAAAACGCACCGGGTTATTGAACGCGTACCGCCGGTGTTTGGTGATCTTCTTCACCTCTTCGTTGTATTGCGCGCCGCCGGAAATGGAACCGGCGCCCCAGAGGACCGTGCAGTTCTCGTGCGAGATGACCGCCTTCACGCCAGCGAGCGCGAGAGCTTTCGACACGTCCACACGACCCACACGTGCGTGCGGATGCGGGCTGCGCAAGACGCGCGCGTAGAGCATCCCGGGCAGCGTGACGTCGCCGGTGTAAGTCGCCTGGCCGGATGCGCGCTCGACAGCATCGATCCGCGCCGTCGCGTGACCGACAGTCTTTAGTTCGCCGATCGCCGACGCCTGTGGCGCAGCCTGTCCAAGGCTGCGATCGCGAGGCTGGAAGCCTCGCGCCACATCCGCAGCGTTGCCGGCCGCAACCACCGCGTCGATGTAGTGGTTGTAACCGGAGCAGCGGCAGATATTGCCGGTCATCGCGGCACGCGCTTGATCTGTGGTCGGATGCGGCGTCGCCGTCAGCAGCGCTTTCGCGCTCATCAGCTGACCCGAGGTACAGAAGCCGCATTGCGGCGCGTCGTGCGCCACGAACGACTGCTGCAGCGGATCATTCATCAGCCCTTCGACCGTCTGCACCGCGCGGCCGTCCGCCCAGACCGCGAGGTGACTGCAGGAGTACACCGGCTTGCCGTCGAGGAGCACCGTGCATGCGCCGCACTCACCGCGGTCGCAGCCGATTTTCGTCCCGGTCAACCCGACGTGGTCGCGCAGCGCTTCGACCAGCGTCCAGCGATCCTCCACCTGCAGCGTGCGTGTCGCGCCGTTGACCGTCAGTGTGATCGACGTGCGCGCGGATCCTGCCGGGGCGCCGGCTATGGGACGCTGTGCGCGCAGCGGACGCGCCACCGCCGCGACCGTGAGCGCGGCGCCCGTCCCTGCGAGAAACTGTCGGCGGGAGACTCTTCGTCTGCGCATGTGACCTCCGAGCGAACCGGGTTGCGCGGATTATACTGACTGCTCAACTATGGATGGCGCGTTTCTTTCGGAACTGCGGCGGATTGTGGGCGACGCCAGCGTGCTGGATAACGCGCTGGAGTTGATGACGTACGAATGCGACGCCTTACCCCACCTGCGCCAGATGCCCGCGGCAGTGGCCATCCCCGCGTCTGCCGCCGACGTCCAGGCGATCGTCCGGCTGTGTGCGCGCGAAGGCGTGCCGTTTGTCGCGAGAGGTCACGGCACCGGTTTATCCGGCGGCGCGCTTCCTGTGGCCGGCGGGCTGGTGATTGCTCTGGCGCGCCTCAATCGTGTTCTCGATATCGACATCCCGAACCAGCGCGTCACCGTGGAACCCGGCGTCACTAACCTCGACATCACGAAGCAGGTCGCGCCGTTCGGCTATTACTACGCGCCCGATCCGTCGAGTCAGCAGGTCTGCTCGATCGGCGGCAACGTCGCGGAGAATTCCGGCGGCGCGCACTGCCTGAAGTACGGCTTCACGGTGCATCACGTGCTCGGCGTGGAGGCGGTGCTGCCAAGCGGCGAACTCGTGC
>JAYVMG010000165.1:0-11757 GCA_043759095.1 Acidobacteriota bacterium
ACTGGGTGTTGAGAAACGCCAAGAAAGACAACAACAACATCCGCGTCGTCAACCTGTCGTTCGGGATGAGGCCGTCGGGCAGGCTGCCGGATCCGCAGCCGCTTGCGACCATGCTCGACAGACAGCTCGGCGATCCGCTGGCGATCGCGACCAAAGCGCTCGTCGACGCGGGCATCTTCGTGGTCGGCGCCGCGGGCAACGTCGGTCAGATTGAGTGCGCGGATTTACCGTTCCCCACCCCGACTCATCCTCATGCCACGACCGGCAAGTGCGATGTGTGGGGAGGGATTACGGCGCCGGGAACCTATCCGTGGGTCTTCACGGTTGGGGCGAACAGTTCCGAAGGCAGTTTCACCCGCGCAGACGACGTCCGGGCGAAGTTCAGCTCGCGCGGTCCCGCGTTCCCGCTGCAGAACGCGAAACCGGACATCCTGGCCGGCGGCGTCGGCATCGAGTCGACGTCAGCGCCCGGCAGCAAGTTGTTCGACAAGGCCACCCCGGGCGGGTTTCTTGTGGATGGCGGTTTGTACATGTCGCTGACCGGCACCAGCCAGGCGGCTGCCGTGGTCAGCGGCGTCGCCGCACAAATGCTGCAGGCGAACCCGAAGCTGACGCCCAATTTGATGAAGGCGATTCTCGAGTTCACCTCGCAGGAGTACAAGAAGGGCGAAAAAGGATACTCCCCGCTCGAGCAGGGCGCCGGTTTCCTGAACGCGCTCGGCGCCGTGCGGTTGTCGCGCTTCTACGCCACAGCGCGCAACGGTCAGCGTGTGCCGGTCGAGTCGATCTGGAGCCAGCACTTCATCTGGGGCAATTACGAATTGTCCGGCGGCCTGATGCTGCCGAAGGCGAACGCCTGGAACCTCGGTGTCCTTTGGGGCACGCTGAAGACCGCGGGTGACGGGGGCGACAACATCGTCTGGGGCACGTCGTGCGGCGCCGCCGACTGCGGCGACAACATCGTGTGGGGCACCAGCGCCGGCGATAACATCGTCTGGGGTACCGGCGACGGCGACAACATCGTGTGGGGCACCGCCGCCGGCGACAACATTGTGTGGGGTACCGGCGACGGCGACAACATCGTGTGGGGCACCGATTGCGGTGGCGCCGACTGCGGCGACAACATTGTGTGGGGCACGGCAGGCGGCGGCGACAATATCGTCTGGGGCACGGCCGAGCCTGGCGACAACATCGTCTGGGGGACCGCTGCCGATGGTGACAACATCGTCTGGGGGACCGCTGCCGACGGTGACAACATCGTCTGGGGTACCGCCGATGATGGCGACAACATCGTCTGGGGCACAAGCTCCGACGGGGACAACATCGTCTGGGGCACGATCGTCGGTGACGGCGCCAACATCGCCTGGAACGCAGAGCTCCCACTCACGCAGATGGGTTGGTACCTGTTGTTCCGAGATAACGCACTGTTCGACGCATCGTGGGTCGCTCAGGAATTCGGCGATACGTTCATCCTGACGGGTGGACATCATGGTCCGAAACCCACAAACGTGACGAGGCCGCGCGAGCTGCCGAAGTCACACGGGCACAAGTAAGCGACTCGGCAGAGATTTTCGAACATGGAAAAAATGCCCTACCGCTCGGATATGGACGTCGCGATGTCCGTGGTGTCGACCGGCGAGGTTGTAGTCAGCGACTGGCAGGAGCGGCTGCCTGTGCTGCGCGGTGAGCGTGTGACGCTGCGGGAACTGCGCGCATCGGACGCGGCGTCGCTGTGCGCTCTGTTGACGACCGAAGAAGTCTCGCGCTTCGTGTCGCCGCCGCCGACAACCGTCGAAGGATTCGAGCGGTTTATCGCCTGGACGCTCCGTCAGCGCGTTGCGGGCGCCTACGCCTGCTACGCCGTTACGCTGCGCGGCTTCGATACGGCGATTGGCATCATCCAGGTGCGTCAGTTGGAGCAGGGCTTCGGCACGGCCGAGTGGGGCTTCGTCATCGGCTCGGCGTTCTGGGGCACGGGTGTGTTTCAGGAAAGCGCCGAACTCGTGCTGGACTTCGCGTTCGACACCCTCGGCGTGCAGCGTCTGGAAGCGCGCGCGGCGGTGTTGAACGGACGCGGCAACGGCGCGCTGCTGAAGCTCGGCGCCGTTCAGGAGTGCCTGCTGCGCAAGTCGTTTCGCAAGAACGGCGAGGCGCTCGATCAGGCGCTCTACTCGATTCTGGCCACCGATCGGCGCGCCGGTCAGGCCATGACCTCGTCCCCGTCCACCAGCATCCACTGATCCAGAGGGTTTTCGGACCCTTCCTCCTTGGGTCTGCCCGACCCGCTTGTGCGTGTCCTACCCGGTCGCAGCCTGCTCTGAATGTGCGTTTATATGTCTGTCGATATGACATAAAGACATTCATGAAGCTGTTTCAATGCGACACAAGAGTACTTTACACTTAAAAATGATCCATTACGACAATCGTGCTACAAAACGGAACACAAGGCCTGAATTTCTATTTTTGCTAGGTTTTCCTTGAGATCACTCGATTTGAAGCACGTATCAGTGTCCCATTACAGAACAGCAGCGATCGTTCATCAAATTAAGCATCTGCCTGTGGTACCGCTAAGTTATTGTAAGTAAGCTTATTATCGCGTTCATGAGAGGTACGGCTGAACTGGCTGGCACATTGCATTCTAAGACTTCGCATGAAGTCGCAGTTTTCAAGATCAGCCACAAGAGCCAAGGTCGTTTGGGGCCCGACGCGGATACTTGTGGCCCTCGTTCTCCTCGTCGTGTCGTTTGGTCTGACGTCGATTGCGTCCGCCGAAGGCCGTCACGCGCGCCAGGCCCCCAAGGTTCGGCCCGGAACCGCGAATGCGTTCGTCAAGCGCGACAAGATGGACGACGAAGTCGCGAAGCACGCGGCGGGCTCCAATCGAATTGCCACCACCGACGTCATCGTCACGCTCGAATCGGGCCGCGAGCTGCCGGCCGCGTTCAAGCGCTACACGACGTACGGCAAGCTTGGCGTCATCAACGGCTACGTCCTGGACCGCGTTCCGGTGTCGCTCCTGGCGACGCTCGCCCGCGACGCGAGGATCCACCGCGTGCATACGAACCGCAAGGCGCGCAAGCACGACGCGCTGTCGTCGTCGGCGGTGAACGCGAACGCTGTGGACCTGGGCAACGGCATCAACTCGAATCTCTACGCTTACACCGGCGCCGGCGTCACGGTGGCGTTCATCGATTCCGGCATCACGCCGTACAACGCCGACCTGAATCCCAACCGCGTCCGCGCCTTTGTGGATTTCGTCGGCGGCCAGTGGGCGAAACACGACGACAACGGGCATGGTACGCACGTCGCCGGAATCGTGGCCGGTTCGGGCAAGCAGTCGGCGTCGAAATACGCGGGCATCGCGCCGGGCGCGTCGATTGTTTCCCTCAAGGTGCTGAACAGCGCCGGTGAAGGCTCGGTCGGCAACATCCTGAAGGCGCTCGATTGGGTGTACCGGAACGGCAAGGCCTACGGCGTCCGCGTGGTGAACATGTCGGTCGGCGCGGCGGTCACCGAGTCCTACTACACGGACCCGCTGACGCTGGCGACCAAGACGCTGGTCGACAGTGGCATCACCGTTGTCGCGGCGGCCGGGAACAACGGCAAGAACGCCGGCGGCCAGGCGCAGTGGGGCGGCATCTCGTCACCGGGTAACGCGCCGTGGGTTCTGACGGTCTGCGCGTTCAGCACCATGGGCAGCTACAACACGTCAGACGATGCGATGGCGGACTTCAGCTCGGCCGGCCCGACCGCGGTCGACTTCAGCGCGAAGCCGGACATCTGCGCGCCGGGCGTCGGCGTCGTCTCAACGAGCGCGCCGGGCAGCACGCTGTTTCAGGCCGGCCTCCTCGCGACCCCGAAGAAGTGGCTGATTGCCGGCTCGGTGCCAACGGGGTTCCTGCCGTACGAGAGCCTGACTGGCACCAGCATGGCGACGCCGTTTGTCAGCGGCGCGGTTGCGTTGATGCTCCAGGCGAATCCGAACCTGACGCCGAACCTGATCAAGGCCATCCTCGAGTTCACGGCGATTTCCAAGAAGGGCGTCAGCCCGCTGAAGCAGGGCGCCGGCTTCATGAACGTGTCCAACGCGGTCGCGATGGCCTATCTGGCGGCGCAGACGGCGCAGCCGGTGACGACCTCGAGCGTTGAGAAAATCGCGATTCCGCCCACGTGGGCCAAGCACATTCTGTGGGGCAACCACATGATGAGCGGTGGCGTCATCAACCCGAAGGCCAACGCGTGGCGCCTGGGCGTTGAGTGGGGCTGGGCGAAGACCAACGCCGCCGCCGGCGACAACATCGTGTGGGGCACTTCTGGCGATGGCGACAACATCGTGTGGGGCACCGCCGATGATGGCGACAACATTGTCTGGGGCACGGACTGCGGTGGCGCCGACTGCGACAACATCGTGTGGGGCACCGCCGGCGATGGCGACAACATCGTCTGGGGCACCGTCGATGACGGCGACAACATCGTGTGGGGGACATCGAGCGTGACAAATATCGTGTGGGCCGTCTCCAGCAAGGGAGGTAAGTAATCATGGAAAAGATGCCTTACCTCGACGGACAGGTTACGGCCATGGTCATGCCATCCACCGAAACGCTGGTCAGCACCGACTGGAAGCAAGGGCTTCCGACGCTGCACGGACAGCAGGTGGTGTTGCGCGAACTGCGCGCGTCGGACGCGGCCTCGCTTTTCGCGCTGCTGACGACCGAAGAAGTGTCGCGCTTTATCTCTCCACCACCGAGCTCGGTTGAAGGCTTCGAGCGCTTCATCGCCTGGACCCTGCGGCAGCGGACGGCCGGAACGTATGCCTGCTTCGCCGTCACCGTGGTTGGCTTCGACACCGCCATCGGGATCTTTCAGGTGCGCGAGACCGAGTCGGGATTCGGCACGGCTGAATGGGGCTTCGCGATGGGTTCGGCGTTCTGGGGCACGGGCGTGTTTGAGGACGGCGCAGCGCTGGTGCTCGACTTCGTGTTCGAGACGCTGGGTGTGCACCGGCTGGAAGCGCGGGCAGCGGTCAAGAACGGTCGCGGCAACGGCGCACTGCAGAAGCTGGGCGCGGTTCAGGAATGCATCCTGCGCAAGTCGTTCCTCAAGAACGGCGAGTACCTCGATCAGGTGCTCTACGCGGTGCTCGACATGGACTGGCGCGGAGCGAAAGCGCCGATCACTGCGTCGTCCGTGCGCGTGCACTAAGCACGTCGCGCGGTTTGCGATTCTTCCGGGCCGGCCACATGCGCCGGCCCGTTTTTTTGCCGGCTGGGCCTAAACGCGCTTCAGCTTCCATCTCCCTCGACGGAACAGCCACGCGCTCACCACGGACATCACGGAAAACGCGATCGCCATGGCCCAGAACACGCCTGGCGGGCCGTAGCCCAGCGACCGTCCGAGCCCGTACGACAGCGGGATCTCGAACAGCCAGAAACATCCGAGGTTGATTAGTGTCGGCGTGACCGTGTCGCCCGCGCCGTTGAACGACTGCGTCAGCACGTAGCCGGCGGCGTAGAACGGAAACCCGCCGCTGATGATGCGGAGGCCGAGCGTGGCGATGGCGCTGACCTCGGGATCTTTCGTGAACCAGCCCACGACAACGTCAGCGAAGATGACGAACACCACGCCAAGGACACCGAGCACCGCGACGTTGTACCAGCACGCGCGCCACGCCGATTGCTCTGCGCGGTCGGGCTTGCCGGCACCGAGGTTCTGCCCGACCAGCGTGGCCGCCGCGTTCGAGAGTCCCCACGACGGCATCAACACGAACATGATGATGCGGACGACGATCGTGCAGCCGGCCACGGCGACGCTGCCGAAGGAGGCAAAGATCCGCATCACGCCGATATAGCTCGACGTGCCGATCAGCATCTGGAACACGGCGCTGCCCGACAGGCGCAGCATGCTCAGCATCACCGTGGGGTCGAGTCGCAGATGTTTCTTCTGGATCGCGAGGCGGCCGTCGCTGCGCGACAGGAAATAGCACTGCACGAGCACGCCGATGCCGCGGCCGGTCGTGGTCGCTACGGCCGCACCGGTGACGCCGAGGCGGGGAAATGGTCCGAGCCCGAAGATGAAGCAGGGGTCCAGGCAGATGTTGATCGCGTTGGCAATCCACAGCACGCGCATCGCGATCGCCGCGTCGCCCGCGCCGCGGAACACGGCGTTGATCAGGAACAGCATCAGGATGACGCCGTTGAATCCGATCAGGATGGCGGTGAACGAGGAATGCGCCAGCACACCGGGCGTGGCGCCCATCAGTGCGAGCATCGGGCGCGCGAACGAGAAACCGAACACGCCGAGTGGAATCGCGATCAGCAGGCCGATGGCGATCGCCTGCACGGCGGCGAGCGCGGCGCCGTCCTTGTCGCGCTCGCCCATGCGGCGGGCCACCGTGGCGGTCGCACCCATGCCGAGCCCCATCGCGACGGCGTAGATCAGCGTCATCATCGCTTCGGTCAGGCCGACCGTGGCGATCGCGTCCGGTCCAAGACGGGAGACGAAGAAGACGTCGACCACCGCGAACACCGACTCGAGCACGAGCTCGAGCACCATCGGGATCGCGAGCAGCACGATGGCACGGTCGATCGATCCATCGGTGTACGAGCCTTCGTGCGAGCCAGAGAGCGACTCGCGGATGGTGATCCATAGGGAGGGCTCAGGGCTTGTAGGCGATGGCATCGATTTCCACTCGCAGCCCCTCGCCCGGCAGGCCCGCGACCTGGACGGTGGTGCGCGCGGGACGATGCGCACCGAACATGCGCGAGTAGACGCCGTTCATCATCGTGAACTCACGCATGTCGAGCAGGAACACGCCGCAGCGCAGGACGTGCTGCAGGTCGGATCCAGTGGCCTGGAGAATCGTTTGGATGTTCTTCAGCACCTGCTCGGTCTGCGCTTCGGTGTCGGCGGCGATCAGACCGGTTGCCGGATCGGTGCCGCCCTGACCTGAGACGAAAATCAAACGCTCGAAGCCCATGCCGGGTGAATATGGACCCACGGGTTTCGGCAGGTTCGGTGCGTGAACGGGTGTGTGAGACATAGCGCGAATCCTATCCTTTTTCCACGGGCCGCTTGGGATCGGCAGACCATTCCGACCACGATCCTGCGTACAACTTCGCTCCGCTGAGTCCGGCGTGTTCGAGCGCGAGGAGGTTGTGGCAGGCGGTGACGCCTGACCCGCAGTAGCAGACGATCTGCTCCGCCGGCACGTCGCCCACCGTCGTCGCCAGCTTCGCCCGAAGATCCTCCGGCGTGCGGAACAGTCCCTGCTCGTCGAGATTCCACTGGAAGAAATGATTCTTCGCGCCGGGGATATGTCCGGGCATCTTGTCGATCGGCTCGGTCTCGCCGCGGTAGCGTTCGGGCGCGCGCGCGTCGACAAGGCGGGTCCCTGCGGCGCCGAGCTGCGCCGCGACCGTCTGCACGTCAACGGTCATCGCACCGCGCGGCGATCCGGTGAACGCACGCGGCGCGCGATGCGCCTCGCCGCTTTCGGTCGCGCGGCCCTCGGCCGTCCATTTCTTGAACCCGCCGTCGAGCACCGCGACGGCATCGTGTCCGAGCCAGCGCAGCAACCACCACAGGCGGCTGGCGAACATCCCGTTTTCCTGGTCGTACGCCACCACCTGCATACCGCTGGCGATGCCAAGGCGGCTGAACACTTGCGCCAGCGCTTGCGGATCCGGGAGCGGATGACGTCCGTTCGTCCCCGTCTTCGGACCCGAGAGGTCGTGCGTGAGGTCTGCGTAGTCCGCACGTGGAATGTGCGCGGCCGCGTGTGCGCGCCCGCCCCACGCCAGATCGTCCAGTTTCGCGCGGCAATCGACGATGGCGAACGCCGGATCGTCCACGTGCAGGGCGAGCGCGGCGGTAGAAATCAACGTTCTGAAGGCCATGCCAGACGATATCATTTAGGGCTGTTTCGCCCGCCAACCAACAGGGTTGACCACTCGTCTAAGTATTCCGGACCCTATGATGTTCGCCGCCCTAGCCCTCGTCGTGACCGCCGCTGCCGCCGCCGCCGGCTCGGCGTCGGCTCGCGTGGATGCTGTCCCGATCCCGCCTGCGGCGATCGGCCTGCGCACCACTGGAGAGCTGAGCGATGAAGCGTGGCGCAGCGCGACGCCGATTGACGCGTTCGTCCAGCGCCAGCCGCACGACAACGGCGAACCGAGCCAGCGTACGGAGTTTCGCGTCGCCTACGACGCGACCACGCTGTTCGTGAAGGTCCGCGCCTACGACACCGATCCGGACAAGATCGTCAGCTACCTCACGCGCAGAGATCTGAACTCGCCCTGCGACTGGATTCACGTCATCATCGACTCGTACCACGATCGCCGCACGGCCTACGAGTTTGCCGTGAACCCGTCAGGCGTCAAGACGGATCGCTACTGGTTCAACGACAACAACAGCGACGACAGCTGGGACGCCGTGTGGGACGTCAGCGTGTCGCGTGATCAGCAGGGCTGGACGGCGGAGTTCCGCATTCCGTTCTCGCAGCTGCGTTTCAAACCCTCCACGACGAGCACGTTCGGGTTTGCCGTGACGCGCGACATCGGTCGTCTGAACGAAACCGCGACGTGGCCGCTGCTCTCGCGCAGCGCGAACGGCTACGTGTCGTCGTTCGGCGAACTCGGCGGCCTCTCGATGGGCGCATCGCCGAAAAAACTAGAGATCACGCCCTACACCGTTGCGAGCGCCACCACGCAGCCCACCGGCGGCAACCCGCTGGTCAAAGGCGCGGCGCCCGGCGGCAGCATCGGCCTCGACATGAAGTACGCGGTCACCTCCGGCCTGACGCTGACGACGACGGTGAATCCGGACTTCGGACAGGTGGAAGCGGATCCGGCCGTTGTGAACCTGTCAGCCTTCGAAACGTACTTCAACGAACGGCGGCCGTTTTTCGTGGAAGGCTCCGGCAACTTCAACTTCAACCTGGACTGCAACGATGGCGCGTGCAGCGGCCTGTTCTACTCGCGCCGGCTGGGCCGTTCGCCGCAGGGTAATGGCTATCTGCCGAGCGGCGACAACATCTACACCGACGCGCCGTCTCAGACCAAGATTCTCGGCGCCGCCAAGCTGACGGGTCGCATCGGGGAGTACTCGATCGGCGTGATGCAGGCGGTCAGCGAGCAGGCGACGGCGCGCGTGCAGACCGGGTCCCTGATCTCCACACAGCCCGTCGAGCCGCTCACCAGCTACTCGGTCGGCCGGGTACGCCGCGAGTTCTCCAACCAGTCCGCGGTCGGCTTCATGCTGACGAACACGAAGCGGCAGGGCGCCGGCAGCCTTGTCGACGAACTGCCGACGAGTGCGACCGTCGGCGGCATTGACTGGGATCTGCGATTCAAACAGCGGTACTCGCTGACGGGGTACTGGGCCGGCAGCACCGTCCGCGGCGATGCCTCGGCGATCGAGATCCTGCAGGAAAACAGCCGCCACTACTTCCAGCGACCCGATCTGGAAAGCACGACGCTCGATACGACGCGGACGTCTCTGTCTGGCGACGCCGCCAGTATCGGCATCAGCAAGATCGGCGGCGAGTATGTTCACTTCAACTCGAACATCGGGTTCAAGTCGCCTGGCTTCGACATCAACGATGCCGGGTTCCTGCGCCGAGCCGACACGCGCAACATGGGCAACTGGCTTCAGTTGCGCAGCGACCATCCGAACAAATGGTTCCGTAGCCGCGCGATCAACTTCAATCAGCACGCCGGCTGGAATTCTGACGGCGATCGACTGTACAGCGGCGTCAACATCAGCTCGCAGGCCGTCTTCACCAATAACTGGTCCATCGGCGGCGGCTACAACCTCAACGGGCTGAATCTTGACGACCGCGTCACGCGCGGCGGGCCGAGCGTCTACATGGAAGCTGGCCATGGCGTGTGGCACCACCTGAATTCCGACAATCGCCGCGCGGTCTCGCTGCAGTACTTCGGGAGCTGGTTCGTGGACAGCCGCGGATCGCGATCGCGTGACTTCAACCCCGAGTTCACGATTCGCCCAGTACCGGCCTTGATGTTGACGACGGGCGTGCGCTTTGGCACGAACGACACCGACACACAGTGGGTGGGCGAGGTCAGCGATTCGGCGAACCACTACGTGTTCAGCCACCTCAATCAGACCACCGTCTCGCTGACCGGCCGGATCAACTACACGCTGACGCCGAACCTTTCGATCCAGCTGTACGCGCAGCCGTTCGTCTCGGCCGGCGGCTACAGCGGCTTCAAGCAGGTCGCCAACGCGCGCAGCACCGACTACGCCGCGCGCTTCTCGCCGTACGCGTACGACACGGCCGTCAACGGCGATCCCAACTTCAACGTGAAGTCGTTCCGCACAACCAACGTCCTGCGTTGGGAATACAAGCCCGGCTCCACGCTCTTCGTCGTCTGGCAGCAGGCGAGGGAGAACGACGCCGTGCCCGGTGGATTCAACACCGGCCGAGACCTCCGCGATATCTTCGCCGTCGCCCCCAGGAACGTCTTCCTCGTCAAGTTCGCCTACTGGCTGAACTACTAGCCCCTAGCCCCTACTGTTTGTAGACCGTTCCGTTCTTCATCACGAACTTCACGCGGCGCAGTGCCGCAATGTCTTTCGTCGGATCGCCGTCGAAGGCGACGAGATCCGCGAAGAGCCCGGCCTTCACCTGGCCGATCTGCGTGTCCATACGCAGCACGCGGGCAGCGGTGGACGTGGCGCTCTTGACCGCTGCGGCCGGCGTCATCCCGTAGGCGACCATCGCCTCGAGCTCGCGCGCGTTGTCGCCGTGCGGGAAGGTGCCGACGTCGCTGCCGTTGATGATGGTGACGCCGGCGTCGAGTCCCGCCTTGAAGACCGCGCGCTTGTGGACGTTCGCGGCGGAGTCGGGATCGGCCGGCGGCCACGAGCCGGTGCCGGCGGTGAGCGTGGGGCACCACGCGACGTGGTGCTCGACCATCAGCTTGAAAATTTCCGATGTTCCGTCGTTGCCGTGTTCGATCGTGGCGACGTTGGCCAGCGTCGCGCGGCGCATGCCTTCGACAGTACTCGTATGCACGGCGATCGGCACGCCCGCGCTGTCCGCCGTCTCCACCGCGCGCTTCATCTCGTCCAGCGTGAACGTCGGATGTGAACCGGGCAGCGGTCCCCAGCGATAGTCGCCGTACAACTTGATCCAGTCGGCGCCCTTCCCGATTTGATCGCGGACGACGCGCATGAGGCTGTCCATGCCGTCGGCTTCTTCGGCGCCCTGCGGCACGCTCCATTCGGGCACGAACTTCGGCTGATAGCTGCCGGTGGCGACAATCGCTTTGGTTGACGCCAGGATGCGCGGGCCGGGAATGATGCCCTGGCGCACGGCGTCGCGCAGCTCGACGTCCGCGTACTGCGCGCCTTCGGTGCCGAGGTCGCGAACGGTGGTGAAGCCGGCCTGCAGTGTCGCGCGCAGATGGTTCGTCGCGCGCGCAACCCGCAGCGCGAGTCCTTCCTTCGCCACCTGGCTCTCCCACGACGCTTCGCTGTACGCGTGCAGCAGGATGTGCGAGTGGCCTTCGACCAGTCCCGGCGTCAAGGTTGTGCCCGGCAGGTCGATCACCGTGGCGCCCGCGGCGGCGACGCTCGCGTCTGGTCCCACGGCGTCGATGCGTTCGCCCTTCACCCGCACCGCCCATCCCTCATGCATCGTGTCGCCGTCGAAGACGCGCGCCGGTTTCAGAACCGTGACCGCGGGCGCCGGTGCGTTCTGCGCGATCGGCGCCGCAACGCTCAGCAGGGAAGCGG
>JAYVMG010000166.1:0-11726 GCA_043759095.1 Acidobacteriota bacterium
CCAGGCAACCGCTCGACCTGTTCCTGCCAGCCGACGGGCGGGTTCGCGAAGCTGACCTCGAGCGAATTCTTGCCGGGGATCGACGCCTTCAGCTTCAGCGGCGAATCGAGCGCCTTCAGCTCCCCGTGATCGACGATCGCAATGCGGTCGCAGAGCTTGTCGGCTTCGTCCATGTAGTGCGTCGTGATCAGAATCGTCAGGTTGCGCTCGCGCTTGATCTTCGCGAGCATTTCCCACACGGCCACACGCGACACCGGATCCAGGCCGGTCGTCGGTTCATCCAGGAAGAAGATGCGCGGTTCGTGCACCAGCCCGCGCGCGATCTCGACGCGGCGCCGCATGCCGCCCGACAGGTTCTTCACCTGCGCCCTGCGCCACTGCGTGAGTTCGACCGCCTCGAGCAGTTCGGTGATCAGCCGCTCGCGTTTGGCGCGCGGTACGCCGTACAGCTTCGCGAAGATGATCAGGTTCTCCTCGACGCTCAGCTCCAGATCGCTCGTCATCGCCTGCGGAATGACGCCGATCGACTGGCGCACGCCGTCCGACTGCTTCACAACGTCGAAGCCGTTGATGAGCGCCGTGCCCGATGTGGGCTGCAGCAAGGTGACCATCATGCGGATCAGCGTCGACTTGCCGGCGCCGTTCGGGCCGAGCAGGCCGAACACCTCACCTTCGTCCACGGAGAAGCTGATCCCGTTGACGGCGGTGAAGTCGCCGAACTTCTTGACGATGTGCTGGACGTCGATGGCGTACATAAGATCATCGCAGGCCCGAAGGCCTGCGCCACTCTGACGATTCGCGCTACTGCGGCATCAGCACGTAAGCGGTCATGCCCACGGCCAGGCGCCGATCGCGGTTGTCGAGACGCAGCCGCACCTCGAACGTCTTGATGTCGCGCTTGGTCCGGCTGACGTCGCGCTGCGTCGCGAAGCCCGCGTCGGCGCCGCGATAGAACACGGTGCCCTCGCGTTCGACGCCTGAGGGCAGGCGCACGGTCATCGTGTCGCCCAGACGCACGCGATCGATGTAGCTCTCCTCCACGTCGGCGCGCACCCACAAATCGTCCGGGTTGATCAGCGTGACGATCGGCTGCCCGGGGTTCACGATCTCGCCGACGCGCACGGCGCGGACGTCGACAATGCCGTCCATCGGCGCGTGGATCTCGGTGTAGCGAAGGCGCACGTCGGCCTTCGCGCTCTGCGCCGACGCGGCTTGCTTCATGTGCTCGCTGGTCTGCACCTGGCTGCGGCGCATGGCGGTCTGCTCGGCGCTGGACCGCGCGAGCGCGACCGTGGCGCGCTGCGCCTCCACCTGCTTCTTCAACCCGTCGAGCTTCGCCTGCGCCGCCGTCTGCGCGGTGCGCGCGGCGTCGAGTTCCTGCGCCGACACCACGTTCTGGCGCGACAGGTTCTGCGTGCGCGAGTAGGTGACGCGCGTCTGCTCGACGTCCGCGGCAGCCGCCTCGACCTGCGCCTCAATCGCGGAGAGCGTCGACTCCGCCTGCCGGATCTGATCGACGGTCTGCCGCTGCTGCAGCCGCAGCGCCGCCTCCGACTCGCGGATTTGTGACGACAGGCCTTCGACGTTGTGCGCAAAGTACGCGGTGTCGGCCTTCAGTTCGTCCGGCACGATGACCGCCAGCAGCTGATCTTTCTTGACGGCTTCGCCGTCGGTGACGAGCAACTGCCCGATCTGGCCGGCGATCTGCGGACTGACGATGACGTCATTGGTGGTCACGATGCCTGTCAGCACGAGCGCGGCGGGTGGCATCCGCCGGTAGGCATAGGCGCCCGCCCCGGCGGCGAGGATCACGACGAGGAAGATGGCCGCTTTTGTTCGCGTCATGGCTGTGTGTCCGCGTGAATCAAACAAATGTATAAAACAACAGTTTGAACATGTCAAGCGCGTTATACTGGCGGAACTTTGCTTCGGGATCTCCCGCCCCGCGGCCGCTGGTACATCCTCGCGGTCATCGCGCTCGGTGCGCTGACCTTTGGCGCGCTTGTACCCCGGGCCGAATTCACGCCACTCGTCCCGCTCATCGTCCTCGTCCTCGCCTCGTCGCTGACGTCGGCGTTCAAGATCCAGTTTCCGATCGCCAGCGGCTCGAACATGTCGGTGTCGTACGTGGTCGACATCGCCGCGCTCATCCTGCGCGGCCCACACGCGACGATGATCGTCGGCGCCGCCAGCGGCTGGAGCCAGACGACGCTGAACTCGCGGTCGCCGAACCCCGCGTTCCGCACGCTGTTCAACATGTCGATCCTGGTCCTCACGGTCCAGGCGTCCGGCCAGGTCTACCTGCGCCTCGGCGGACGACCCGACGCCGATGCCAGCGCGCTCCTTGTGCCGCTCGCCGGCATGGCCCTCACCTACTTTTTCGTCAACACGGTGCCGATCGCCGTCGCCATCGCGCTGACCACGAATCAGAGCGCGTGGCGCATCTGGAAGACCGACTTCGCGTCGAGCGCGCCGAGCTACCTCCTCGGCGCGGCCGCCGCCGCCGTCGTCATCAAGGTGTCGGAGAGTTCCGGCTACTGGCTGACGCTGCTGCTGACCGCGGCGCCGCTCTACCTGACCTACAAGATGTATCGCGCGGGCCGCGAAAGCGACGCACGGCAGGGCGCCATTCTCGAGGCCGCCCACGACGCCATCATCACGATGGATTCCCAGCTGAACATCCGTGAGTTCAATCCGGCCGCCGAGAGCATGTTCGGGTACCGGCGGCTGGACATCCTCGGCCGCAACGTCGAGCTGCTGCTGCCGCCGGCCGAGCGTCCGCAGCAGGTGCGCGCATTGAACGAATACCTGACGGCGGGCAGCGGGCCGCTGGCGGGACGCCACCTCGAGATGACGGGGCTGCGCGCCGACGGCAGCGAGTTCCCGACCGAGTTGGCGGTCGCGCGCATCGGCGCGGACAACCGCGCGGTCCTCACGGGGTTCGTCCGCGACATCACGGAACGGCGCGCGCTCGAGGAACAGCTGCGCCAGTCACAGAAGCTCGAAGCCATCGGGCGACTCGCCGGCGGCGTCGCGCACGACTTCAACAACATCCTGATGAGCATCATGGGCTCGGCGGATCTGCTGCTGATGCAGATGGCGCCAGGCGATTCGGCGCGGGAGGAAGCGACCGAGATCAAAACGTCCGTGAATCGCGGCGCCGGCCTGACGCGGCAACTCCTCGCCTTCAGCCGCCGCCAGGCCGTGCGTCCGCGCATGTTCGCCCTCGGCGACATCGTCCGCGGCATGGACACGATGCTGCGGCGTCTGATCGGCCCGGAGATCGATTTCGAGATCATCTGCGCACCGGAACCCCTGATGGTGATCGCCGACTCCGGACAGACCGAGCAGGTCGTGCTCAACCTCGTGGTCAACGCGCGCGACGCGATGCCGGAAGGTGGCCGCGTCACGGTGCGCGTAGAGCACGTGGACGTGGACGAGACGGCAGCGGTGGCGCTCGTCGAAGGCAAGGCCGGACGGTACGCGCGGTTGAGCGTGTCGGACACAGGCACCGGTATCGACGAGCAGACCCGCGCGAAACTGTTCGAGCCGTTTTTCACGACGAAGGAACAGGGCAAAGGCACCGGCCTTGGCCTCTCGATCGTCTACGGCATCGTCAAACAGAACGGCGGGTACATCACCGTCGCCAGCGAGCCCGGCAAAGGCGCGACGTTCCTGATCTATCTCCCAATCGCCACGACACCCGAACCCGCACCGGTATAGGAATCCGCGCCATGTGTCGCTTTGCACAGCCGGGTCAGGGCGCGCCGAAATCTGCTATCTTCTGATCAGTGTCTGTTCCCCTTCAGTGTCCGACGTGCGCCAAACCGCTCCACCACTCGCGTCCGCGATCGTGGTTCGAGCGGCTGCGTCGCGGCGCGACAGGACGCGCCCCGTTTCGCTGCCATGACTGCAACTGGCGAGGCTGGCGGCAGGAATACGTCCCGGGAACAGACCGGCCCAGGGAAATTCATCGGGCGCTGACCGATTCAGAGATCGAACGGATCGAGCCGGACCGGCGCGAGCGTTAGGCCCAGCCGTGTGGCGCAGAGCCTTGCCCTGCGAGCGAACTACGGCACCCGATCGTGGTCGACGCCGTCGATTCCCAGGCTGATCAGCAGAGTGATCACCAGGAGCGCCGCCGCGGAGATGTACGGTGTCGACTCGCCGTAGCGCTCCAGGGACGCGTTGCCCCACACGGGTCCGATCGTCCGGCCGAGGCTCTCGATCGCGCTTGCGGCGCCCTGGATCCTCCCTTGTTCGTCGCCACGCCCGGCCAGGCTGACCAGACTCGACATCGTCGGATGGCCGAAGCCCATGCCGAGCGCCAGCGGCACCAGGGCGAGCGCGAACAGCGCGACGGAATGCGCCAGCGCCGCCGCGACGAGCCCCAACGCGCTGAATCCGAGCCCCAGAAGGAACGTCGGCTTGTCGCCGATGCGCTTGACAATGGGACGGATGAATCCGCCCTGAATCACGGCGCCAAGAACGCCGAACGCCGCGAAGAAGTACCCCGTCTTCGCCACGCCAAATCCGAAACGCCGCGCGACAAACAGCGAGAACGTCGTCTGGAATGTGGCGAACGCGAGCCAGTAGATGAAGTCGATTGTCAGGATCCGCCGCACCGCAGGACGCGTGAGCAGTTCGGGCAGGTAACTGAACGGGTTGCCGCTGCCGGCGCGCGCGCGATGGACCGTTTCCGGCAGCCACAGCCACGCCATGACGGTCGCCACCACGGTCAGCCCCGCCGCCGCCCAGATCGGCGCCGTGTAGCTGATCCCCGACAGCACGCCACTGAGCGCCGGTCCAAGAATGAACCCGAGCCCAAATGCCGCGCCGATGATGCCATAGGCGCGCGCGCGATCCTTCGGCTCCGTGATGTCGGCGACGTACGCCCGCGCAGTCGAAATATTCCCCCCAGACAGGCCATCGACGATGCGTGCGGCAAACAGCATCGCGATGCTGTGCGCGACCGCCAGCATCACAAAGCTGACGACGGTGCCGGCGAGGCTGAAAATCAGGACGGGACGCCGTCCATACCGATCAGAGAGGTCACCGAGCGCGGGCGCGGCCACCAACTGGCACAGCGAAAAGACCGCGAACAGCAGGCCAATGACCAGCGGCGACGCCCCGAACGTCTGGGCGTAGAAGGGCAGGAGCGGGATGATGATCCCGAACCCCACGAGGTTGACAA
Source organism: Acidobacteriota bacterium (assembly GCA_043759095.1). GTDB lineage: Bacteria > Acidobacteriota > Vicinamibacteria > Vicinamibacterales > CAVVIG01 > CAVQFC01. The sequence continues at coordinate 5,195 of JAYVMG010000166.1, forward strand.
AGATCGTAAGGAAAATGATAAGGAGCGGGCGCGTCACGAGTCTCAACATTCTATACAATCAGCCGACACATGAGATTGCGGATGGCGGAGAGCAGATTGCGGATGGCGATTGCCGCGATTGGAGTCGGCGCTGCCGTGATCGGCGCCATCTCAACCGCTGCCCAGCAGGCGCCGCCGACCGGCGAGTTCTCCGAGCTCGAGGGCCTGGCGCGCACCGAACTGAACGCCCTCAACGCCCCTGGCGCCGCGATCGCCATCGTGAAAGGCGATCGCATCGTCTACCAGCAAGGCATCGGCATCGCGAACATCGAGACCGGCCAGACGGTGACGCCCGACATGCTGTTCCGGGTTGGGTCGGTGACGAAGATGTTCACAACCGCCGCGCTCGTATCGCTCGCGGAGGAAGGGCGAATCAAACTCGCCGAACCGATCGCCAAATACGCCACCGGGATCGGCGGCAAACTCGGACGGGTGACGGCGCATCAACTCATGAGCCACACCGCCGGGATCCGCGACGAGGCGCCGGCGTTCGGTGCGCACGATGAAACGGCGCTGGCCGCCACCGTGAAAAGCTGGGGCGACGACTACGTGTTCCTCGAGCCCGGCCGCATCATGTCGTACTCAAATCCGGGCATGACGCTGGCGGGCTACGTCCTGGAGCAGGTGGCGAAGAAACCGTACGCCGACGTGATCGACGAGCGCCTGTTCAAGCCACTTGGCATGACGCGCTCCACATTCCGTCCGACCGTGGCAATGACGTGGCCGTTCGCACAGGGCCACGCGGCCACGGGAATGGAACCGCCGACCATTGTCCGGCCGTTCGCCGACAACGCCGGCTATTGGCCGGCCGGCTTCATGTTTTCGAGCGCGCCTGAACTCGCGCGGTTCGCCATCGCGTTCATGAACGACGGGATCATCGAAGGGCGCGCGGTCTTCAAGCCGTCGACGATCTCGACGTTGTCGACCGGCTACGCGGATGTGCCGAGCAGCGCGGAGCACGCGCGCTACGGCTATGGGCTGACGACGTCGACGCACCGAGGCATGCGGCTGGTCGAACACGGCGGCTCGATCGACGGCTTCGGCGCGTCCGTCCGCATGCTGCCGGATCGGAAGGCCGCGGTCATCATCCTCGTCAACGGAACCTCCGCGTCGTTGACGAACACGTCCGAGCGGGCGCTCGAGCTTCTGGCGCCGCTGCAGCCGGCCGTTCCCACGGCCGTCGCGACGATCCCGATGGACGCGTCGGAGATGATGAAATACGCCGGCGCCTACACCAACCCGCCGGCGCGCGTGGATCTCGCGCTTCGCGACGGGAAGCTGTACTTCCGCCGCGGCACACAGGAAACCGAAGTGACGAAGATCGGCGACCTGCAGTTCTCTGTCACGCTAACCTCCGGCGGCCACGCGCAGACGTTTGCGCTGGTTCCCGGACCCGACGGTACGATCGCGTTTCTGCACATGGGCAGCCGCGCATTCAGAAGGCCGCCTCGAGCATCATGAAAAAATACGTCCTGTCACTGTTCCTGCTGACCGCCGTCACGCTGACGGCGCAGGCGCCTGCGCCCCACACCCCGGCGCGTGTCGACACGATGCGCCCGGAGATCCTCGGCACGCACGGCATCGTCGCGGCCGGGCGCCACTACTCCGTCTCCGCCGGCGTCCGCATCCTGCAGCAGGGCGGCAACGCCGTGGACGCGGGTGTGGCCACCGTGCTCGCGGCGTCGGTCGTCGAGATCTCGCACTTCGGCTTCGGCGGCGAATCGCCGGTGATGATCTACGACGCGAAGACGAAAGCGATCATCGTCATCAACGGCCAGGGTCCGGCGCCGAAAGCGGCAACGCCCGCACTCTTCGCGGCCAAGGGCTTCGTGCCGGGCAACGGACCACTCGGCGCCACCGTACCCGCGATGCTGGACGCGATGGCGATCGCGCTCGAAACCAAAGGGACGATGCGCCTCGATCAGGTGCTGCAGCCGGCGATCGAACTCGCGGACGGTTTCCCGATGTACGCCTTCCTTCGCAATTTCCTGGTCAGCGAGCGGAAGGCCACCGAGCAGTACGAGTGGTCCGCGAAAACCTACTACCCCAACGGACAGATTCCGGACGTCGGCGAGCTGTTCCATCAACCGAACCTGGCGAGGACGTTGCGCGCGATCGCGGCGGCCGACAAAGCGGCGTTCGCGAAGTCGCACAACCGCGTGACGGCGATTCATGCCGGACGCAACGCTTTCTACACCGGCGACATCGCCCATCGCATCGCCGACGCGAACAAAGCGGCCGGCGGCGTGTTCACCTACGACGACCTCGCGTCCTACCACGGCACGATCGAAAAGCCGACGACGACGAATTTCCACGGGTACGACGTGTACAAGGCGGGTCCCTGGAATCAGGGCCCGGTCCTGCTGCAGACGCTGAACATCCTCGAGGGCGTCGATCTTCAGAAATTCGGCGTCAACACAGCAGACTACATTCACTCCGTGCATGAAGCGATCAAGCTCGCCTACGCCGATCGCAACGCGTACTACGGCGACCCGGCATTCGCGCAGGTGCCGATGGACGGACTGCTGTCCAAGGCGTACGCGACCGAGCGGCGCGCGCTGATCGGCCCGCAGGCGTCCATGGAACAGCGCCAAGGCGATCCGTTCAAGTTCGACCAGGCGATCAAGGCGCCCGCCACGCGCTACACACCGCACCCGCAAGGCGTGTCGACACCGTCCAGCCCAGGCGACACGACCTGCGTGGACGTGGTCGACAAGGACGGCAACCTGTTCAGCGCGACGCCGAGTTCGGGCTGGCTGCTGGGCGGCGCATTCGTCGCAGGCGACACCGGCGTGCCGATGTCGAATCGGATGACGGTGTTCGACCTCGATCCGCTCAGCCCGAATGTGCTGGTGGGCGGCAAGCGCCCCCGCACGACGCTGACGCCCACGCTGGTGCTGAAAGACGGCAAGCCGTTCCTCGCGATCAGCACACCCGGCGGCGACAGCCAGGATCAGCAAATCCTCAACGTGCTGCTGCAGATGATCGTGTTCAACAAGGACATTCAGGACGCGATCGAAGCGCCGCGCGTCAACTCGCTGCACCCGTTCGGATCGTTCGACAACCACGTCAGCGATCCGGGCATGCTGGAGATCGAGGACCGGGTGCCGGAAGCCGTGCGCGCCGCGCTCATCGCGCGCGGGCACAGGCTGAAAGTGCTCGGCCCGTACGGCATGAGCACGGGCGTCGTCGCCGTCGGCGTGGATCCACTGAGCGGCACGCTGCGCGGCGGCGCAGACCCGCGGCGCGAACGGTACATTTTTGGATGGTGACGTACGGAAGGAACCGCTCGGCGGTTTCTTCTTATAAATGCGACGCGAGCGGATCGTGCATGCGCTTGCCGTGTTCCAGTGACGTCAGGATGATGTCGGCGGTCACCGGTGCCTTCCGGAAGACGTCTTCGCCCAGCGCATCCGCAATCGCGTTCATCACCGAGCCGTAGCCGGCGCCCACCGGCGGTTCCCCGACGCCGCGCGCGCCCACTGGCGTTTCGGGATCGGCGAGGCCGAGCGCGAGCGTGTGCATCTGGGCCGGGATGTCGAGAATCGTCAGCGGCTTGTTGTGATAGAAGCGCTTGGCCAGCGGCACACCGTAGTGCGGGTCGTACACCCATTTCTGCTGCAGCGCATGGCCGATACCGAGGTTGATGCCACCCAGCAGCTGACCGTGCAGGCTGCGCGGGTTGATCACCGTGCCGACGTCGCCGACCGCGAGATAGTCCACGACGCGCGCCTTCCCGGTTTCGACGTCCACTTCGACTTCCGCAAAGCCGATCACGAACGAGTAGGTGTCGCCGTCGTGCGCGTAGGTATCCTTCGCCACGCCCATCAACCCGAGGCCGGCCAGCGCCGTCGCGGACTTCTTCGTCATCGGATGGATGTCCGCCGGCAACTCGTGGCCGTCGAACTTGCCGCCGAGCGCAATCGCCCGGTTCGCGGCCTGCGCGTAGGTGAGGCCGCGCGACGGATTGTCGCGGCGATGCACGCGTTCGTTCGCCAGCACGTAGTCGCCAGGCGCGCCGCCGAGATCCTTCGCGGCAATCTCCTGCAGCTTCAGCCGCGCGTCCGCGGCGCCCGCGAGATTCGCGCGCGTCATCGCATGCGTCGTCTGGCTGCCGACCGACATCGCGGACCACGGAATATTCTTGGCCGTGCTGCCCCAGTTCACGACAACCTTGTCCCACGGCATCGCGAGTTCGTCTGCGGCGACGCGCGCCAGGTCGATGCACGAATGCGTGCCGAGGTTACCGACGCCTGATTGCACGTACAGCTTGCCGTCCGGCTGAATCGTCATCAGGCCGTCATAGCCGATCGACCCTGCTCCGTGCGGTCCGACCGCGACCCCGACGCCGCGCACTTTCGATCCCTGGCGTTTCCCGGAGCGCGCCTTCCGTTCGTCCCACTTGAACAGTTCCGCTCCGCGATCGAGCGCCTGTTTCACGAATGCGCTGGTGATGCGGCCACGCTGCCCGTTCGGCCGAACCGGTCCGTAGGGCGCCTTCCCTTCCGGCGAGTTGATTCGGCGAATCGCCACCTGATCGAGGCCCAGTTTCTTCGCCGCCTTCGTGACGACGGGCTCCATGATCGCGTTGGCCTGCATCGGGCCAGGCGATCGCTGCTGCGATCGCGGCGGCGTGTTGGTCAGCACCGCGAGCCCGCGCCAGCGCATCGCGATCGGTTGCCAGATGAGCGACGCGGCCAGCGCGGCCGATCGGTAGTCGCCCATCGGCCCGTACGATCCGTTGTCCTCGACGATGAAAAGATCGAGCGCGGTGATGCGACCGTCCTTGGTGAAGCCGGCCTTCGCGCGCCCGACCATGCCGGTCCGCGCGCGGCCGATGAAGTGCTCTTCCTCGCGACTGATGCGCATCATCACGGGCGCGCCGGCCTTCTTCGAGAGCAGCGCGGGAATCACCATCGAGATGGCGCCCGCACCTTTGCTGCCGAAGCCGCCGCCGCAGTACTCGCTGATCAGCACGATGTTCGACGCGTCCATCGCGAGCCAACTCGCGAGCGGATCAATTGTGCGCGCAACGCTCTGTGTGGATCCGTGCAGGTACAGCTTCCCGTTCTGCCAGTACGCCATCGCGCTGCGCGTTTCCATCGGTTGATGGCCGGTCGACTGCACGACGAAGGTTTCGTCGACGACAACCGCGGCGCTCGTGAAGCCGGCGTCGAGATCACCGTACGACCACTCGTCGGGCGCGTGGCCCATCGGCAGGCCGCCCTCGGGCGCGTTCGCGAAATCCTGCTCGGTCCATTTCAACACCTGGACCTTCGGCCGCGCCTGCTGCGGGGTGGCCCCTGGAGACGCTGGCGGCGTGACCCAGACGTTGCCGTCGAGGCGGGCGTTCGGGCTGCCGGGTCGCAGGCTCTCAACCGGATCGGTGACGAATGGCAGCGGATCGAGCGTGCGAGCGACGCTCTGCGTGGAGCCGTGCACATACAGCTTCCCGTTCTGCCAGTACGCCATCGCGCTGCGCGATTCCATCGGCTGATGGCCGGTCGACTGGACGACGAACGTCTCGTCGACAACCACGGCCGCACTTTTGAAGCCGGCATCGAGATCACCGTACGCCCACTCATCCGGAGCCTGGCCCATCGGCAGCGCGCCCTCAGGCGCGTTGGCGAAGTCTTGCGCGGTCCATTTCAACACCTGGATTTTCGGCCGCGCCTGCTGGGGCGTGGCGCCAGGCGCCGGGGCTGGCGTGAACCACACGTTGCCGTCGAGGCGCGCGTTCGCGCTGCCGGGCCGTAAGCTCTCCACCGGATCGACCACGAACGGCAGCGGCTCGAGATCGAGTTCGATGCGCTCGATGGCTTCGGCAGCCGTGCGCTCGTCCACAGCAGCGACGGCGAGAATCGGCTCGCCCTGATAGAGCGGCTCGTTGGTGAGCGCGCGTTCGGCGCCGCGCAGATCCGGGAGATCGTCGGCGGTGAGAATCGCTTTGACGCCGGGCATCGCCAGCGCGGCCCGGGTGTCGATATGGCGCACGCGCGCGTGCGGCATCGGGCTCAGCAGGAGCTTGGTGAACAGCATGCCGTCGGCGCGATAGTCCTCGGCGTACCTCGCGCGTCCCGTGACCTTGGCGATGAGATCCGGCGGCGTGTAGTTCTGGCCGACGAGCTTCTGGTCAGGCATGCCCTCTCCTCCTCCGCGAACGATCGAGGAGATTATGGCGCAAACGCTAGCGGCCGGTGACGCGAAACATCAACGCGAGCAAGCCAGCGACGATCACAACCTGGCCCATCCAGAACGCGAACGCCCACTTGAATGTCTCGACTCGCGTCTCCTGAATCTCGCGCACCAGCGCAACGCGCAGCCCTCCAACTTCCTCCGTCAGGCGGCGCTCGAATCGATCGGTGGCGACGTTCAGCACGCGATCCCTCTCTTCCGCAGCTGTCGACTCGACGAATTCCAGCAGACCGAGCGGCGCTTCGTGGCCCAGGCGATCTCGAAGGGCAGGCGAGATACTATTCGTACGCATTGATTT
>JAYVMG010000167.1:0-4433 GCA_043759095.1 Acidobacteriota bacterium
TCACGCGCGCCCCTCGGACGCGTGCAAACGGCGTTAGGGAATGAGGCCAGGTGCGAATGCGGCTGGCAATCTCACGTGCGTCAATGCCTCTCGCTAGTAGAGCGTCCGCAATCAGCGCCCTGTGACAACGCCACGGCACCGCTTCTGCGCACATCAACACGACGCGCTCCTGTTTCGCTAGTTCAATACAACGCTTCAGGCTGCCTTCGAACTCCGCCGTCTGCATGTAATCGGCATACCCACGGAAGCTGGCATTGCGCCACCCCGTGTTGGCCGAATCGAGCCGCGCATGCCGCAGGCCGCCCAGTCCCGGCATATGTCGATAATGAATTCTGGCGCTGTGGAGAGCCGGGGACAGTTGGTCACGATTGAACTGCGGATTGTGTCGTGACCGCGGAATCGAACGCACATCGACGACGCGCTGCACACCGTGGGCCTTGAGAAGACGGATGAACACATCGATCGGACGCGTCGAATGTCCGATTGTGAACACCACGAGTCGCGTCAAGCAGCACCTCGGTTAGTATCCCGTGAACTCGTCGGTGCGAATGTCGCGATCGGCGACGTGAGCGGATGTCAACATCACGAGCATGGCCTTCACCATCGCCGGCGGCCCAGCCACGTAGTACGTCGGTCCAGACATCGACAGCCGACGACTGACCATCTCGCCATCGATCAACCTCGTCTCGCCGTGCCAGGGACGCTGTGACGTCGCCATGCCTGTCATGGTGGGCACGAAATGGAAGCATGGCCTCGTGTCCGCGAGATGCTGAAGTTCATCGAGGAAGGCCGCGTCCTCTGGTCGGTTGTTCGAGTAGAACAGCCACATCTCGCGTGCCGCGTCCGTTGCGGCGGCCTCACGAATCATGCTGCGAAAAGGCGTGATGCCGATTCCACCAGTCAGGAAGACGGCTGGGATGCCCGCATCCTGATGCAAGGTGAACGACCCGGCTGGTCCTTCTGATTGCACGGCTGTCCCAAGGGGGACCGACTTCAGCACGCGCTTGAAGGCGGTGTCGCGGAGACGCGTCGCAATGACGATGTCATCGTCCTGCGGCGCACTCGCAATAGTGAAAGTGCGGGTGTCGCCCTCGCGATCGGTCTCCAGAGGGTTGATCAAAGTCAGGTCGACAGACTGCCCCGCCAGGAATTGAAATCCTGGCGGTTTGTCGAAATGAAAGGCCATAGTGCGCTCGGCAACGGCGTCACGTCGGCGAAGGGTGAGGAGTAAGGGTGCCACCAACATACGCCTCGTTCGATCAGAGGGATTTCAGATACTCAGCGAGGTCTCGTTGCTGCTCCGCGGTAAGGCCGAGCGCACGAACCTTGTTGTAGTGCGCGACGACTTCCGCGAGCGTCGCCGCGCTGCCATCGTGGAAGTACGGTGCATGCTGCCACAGCGCGCGGAGCGGTGTGGTGCGATACGCTTTATTCCGTGTGCGCGCCGCGTACGCGCCGTCGACGCCGGTGTCTGCCGCCGGATGCAGGGTCCCGTTGTTGTTGTCGGTGCCGGAGCCGCCGATGTGGCAACTGGCGCACGTGCGGTCAAAGACCACCTGTCCGCGCCCTGCAATCGCCATGTCGACGCTGCCAGCCGGGGGCGGAGGGGCTGGCAGACTGTGCTGATACGCGCGCAGAGCCGGGAGCTTACTGGTGACCAGATCGGGCGAATGCGTGACGGCGATCCCGAGCGTCGGGTCGGAGAAATTGCCTTGCCCGCCCATCTGAGTCACAGCGACGTAGGCATTCCAATACGAGATCGGTCCCTCCGCGGTGTATGTTTCGTTTGTGACGCGGGCGAGGCCATACGCGGGCGGCAGGACGAGCGGAGTGCTCTTGCCGTCCTGGTTGTAGCGCGGGTCGTACTTGCCAGGACCCCACGACGCGTACACCGCCTTCTTGTCCGCCGAGAGCGCCGGCGACAAGGCAATGATGGCCCCGACGTTGAGGTCGCGATTCGGCCAGCCGTCTTTCCGGTGTCCGATGCCGGGCATGACGGAGTTGTCCACGGTGGAGTGACACAGTGCGCACGTCACGCCAAGCTCCGTAATGTGATTACTCGAGTCCACCGTGGCCTGAAGGCCGACGACCGCATTCATCTTGAGCAGCGCCACGGTTGTCGCCGGACTCTTGAGATCGACCTTGTCGAGGATCCCGGGAGGCAAGGCGTCCGCATCCACTTTGAGTCCGACCGTGAGCGCAGTCGTCGGATCCACGCTCTGTTCGACGACCTTGTGCAGGCCCAACGTCTTCGTCCATACCTCCTCGTCGCCGAAGGTATCGAATCGGAAAACGCGCTGGCCCTCTGCGACAAGAGCAGGCGACATCACCTCCGTCGACAGCGGCGTTGCGGCTGGGGCCGTTCGCGCGTCTTCTGGGGCCTTCGCCGCGCCGCCGCACCCGAGTGCAGCACTTGCGATCAATACGACGAGGACCGATCCCGCCAACCGAGGTGCCTGATGCAGGCCCTCTTCGGGTACTGTCTTGAAAGCCATGTCGTCCACCTCCTTCGGGTGGCAGAACAAGCATAGCGGTCAATGCGAGTGGTCGACTGTTCAAGAGCGCACACCCGTCTTAGCGTCACTCCAGCCAGCAGAACCGGAAGAGCTCAGGGCGCCGTCACCGGGTGCTTCGCGGCGGGCCAGCAGAGGGCGGCTGGCACGCCCGGTGAGAACGGCGGCGGTGTTCGGCCGGCGCTGATGTGAGTCGAGTGCCCTCCATACGGGCTGTCGGGTTCCTCCTTCTCATGGAAGGAACCACGAACAGCCCGTCATTGGAGGACACATCATGACCGACGACGAACTCAAGACACTCATCGACCGGCTCGCGAACAGCCTGCAAACCACGCTGCTCCTCGCAGCTCGCCTCGAAGCTGACCTGAAGCAGTCGGCCCGTGATGCGGCGGATCTGTTGACGTCCGCGTCTCAAGCGTCGCAGGTGCTCGGACAGTTCCGTCGCCCACCGGGGAGCGACCGATGACACGTCATCGCCCGTGTCCAGTCGGCACGGGCTCCTCCGCAGGTTCGAGAAACGCGGCGGCTGGCGTCACCGCGTGGAGGGTTCGCTCGACGCGAAAATCTCGGCGCGGACCTGCTGGCGTGGCATCTCGGGGCCTCTGCACGCGACGGCTCGACGCGTGTCCGTCGCTAGCCCGTTGGTGACGGCCGCACACATCTGCGTCTCCGCGTCCAGGTCCGGTCACGTTCTACCAGACTCGTACGGCGACCATCCACTCACGGACCCCGGTACCGCCGAGTACGGTTCCGCCGGAAACTCAATCCGGCCGAGCCGTCACGCGCTGTGCTGCATCGCCGACGGCGCCCTCAGGCCCACGTCAATTCGCGTACGGTCAATTCAGCACTCGTCTTCCGATACGTCACCGCAGCACGTCGTTCGCGGATTGAGGCAGGTGCCGAGCGGGTTGGTCTTGTGCGTGCGCTTCGCGGACGTCGCCCGTCGTCGGCCAGCAGCCCGCAGGGAGACACCGGTGTGGCCGGTCGTGCCAGGTGACCTGGACACGCTCCCTGCTTGGGCCGCGTCCGCGGGCGCCGACCGCTGCGCTTTCTCCTGGTGGGAAGCCGTGCTGGTCCCTCAACGGACATGAAGGAACCAATCCCGGTTCCCATCAAGGAGAAGAAACAATGAAGACCAACCACAGCTCGAACACCCTCACCGTCAAGATCACCCCGAACGATCGCGGCAACCCCCCGGGCAAACTCGCGGACGCCGAACTGCACTTCGGCGGCGAATCGCCGCTCGCCGGCCTGAAGCTGATCGGCTTCAGCATCTGGGAGCGTCGCGGCGGCAACGGCCGGAACGTCACGTTCCCGGCACGGTCGTACGCGGTGAACGGCGAGCGCCGGAGCTTCGCGCTCCTGCGGCCAATCGTCGATAAGACGACTCAGGACGTCGTGCGCGACCGGATCCTCGAGGCGTACGCGGAGTACGAAGCGATGGCCGAAGCGGCGACCGCCTGACGACGGGCGTCCAGCGACGGAGCGCGTCGGCGCTCCGTCGTTCGGCGCGTTAATACCGACTTCGCCTGAGGCACAGGCCGCTTGGAAGGAACCCGATTGACAGTTGTCCGAATAATGATGCATATTTCGGACAAATGAAACGAGGCCAAGCGCTCGATCTGAAGATCCAGATCCGACGCCGCATCACGGCACAGACGGGTGTCGTCTGGACACCGGTGGATTTTCTCGCGCTTGGTCCTCGCGCCGCCATTGACAAGGCCCTACAGCGGTTGGCGCGCAGTGGAGACATCTCGCGCATCGACCGCGGCCTCTACTTCCGCCCGCGGACCAGCGCCCTGACCGGCACGTCGAGCCATCCCGACCAGAAAGCCGTCATCGATGCGGTCGCACGCCGCGACCAAATGCGCGTCGTTGTGGACGGCATGACCGCTGCCAACGACCTCGGCCTCACGACCG
>JAYVMG010000168.1:0-4431 GCA_043759095.1 Acidobacteriota bacterium
TGAAGGCGGCCAGTTACGTATCAGGACCGGCGTTCCGCGACGTCACCGACATCGTGGCGGCCCGCCAGATCCGCCTGGGCGTGCAGTTCCATTTCTGACGTGGGAACGGCGACCGACCGTTCCCTGACGCCACCGCAGGCTTTTCGAGAGACCGAGCCCCCTCGAACAAAAAGGGAGTATGAGTCACGGATGTGCATGCGTTCGCCGCCGCCGCGCTCGTCGCCACGCACGGCATCGGCAGGGAAGTTGGTCACGTAAAGGCCTATGCGCACAGGAGTTGCCCGCACCGCGCATCCCTCGCGTCGCCATTGGTATCCGCGTTGCAGTCGCTCGATTCATCGACGCGCGACGCGTTCGTGATCATGCCTCGACTACCGCGGGCGTGGTGGCGGCAACACCTCGAGAATGGCAATCCTTGTGAGGAGCGTGATGATGATGCCGCGCACAGACCCTTCGAGGGCGAATCAGCGCCTGGGTTTCCTCGACCGTTGGCGGCGCTCATACCTGGCGGATGAACGCGGACAGGCGCTCCTCGAGACCGCGTTCGTCCTGCCGGTGATCTTGCTGGTCTCCGTCAGCATCTTCGAGTTCGGCCGGGCCTATCAGACCGAGCAGGTCCTGACCAACGCAGCACGCGAAGGCGCGCGCGTCGCGATCCTGCCCGACGCGACGACGTCCGATGTCCAGGCACGCGTGCTGGCGTACCTGCAGGCGGGCCAACTCGAAAACGCCGCGGGCGCCACGGTGTCCGTCAATCTGAACGTCCCAATGTCGATCGGCGCCACGAGTGCCGCAGCGTCTTTAGTGACCGTGAACTATCCGTTTTCGTTCATGGTGCTGAATCCGGTCGCGAACCTGGTAGTGACGGGATCAACACTGGGCGGTGCACCACTCACGCTGAGTGCCTCGGCGCAGATGCGTAACGAGGGCCAGTAGTTCAACGCGGCGAAAAATACGATGAGTCAACAAATTCGACACCTTCGAGGTGATGAGCGGGGCTTCTCCGTGATCTTCGTCAGCTTTGGCTTCATGGCCTTTCTTGCGGCCACGACGCTGGCGATCGATGTCGGCATGTTCATGACCGCGCGCACGCAGACACAGAATGCGGCCGATGCCGGTGCGCTCGCTGGGGCCACGGCGCTGGTCTTCAACAGCTTCACCGATCATTCGTCGTCCGGTCCCGCGGTGACCGGCGCTATCAACGCGGCCCAAGCGAATCTCGTGATCGCCCAGGCACCGTCGGTGACCGCCAGCGATGTGACGTTCCCGCTCAATCCGAAGACCGGCCAGTTCGATCTCGTCCAGGTGTCGGTATACCGCACGCAGGCCCGGAGCAATCCCATCGCGACGCTGATGGGTCAGTTCTTCGGCGTGCTGACCGCCGATGTCAGTGCGACCGCCACGGCGTCGGCCACCCCCGCGAATGCCGAAATCTGTGTGATGCCGCTGACGATTCCGGACAAATGGATCGAGCAGCAGTGCGCCACGGAAACGTGCCCGTGGTCTGCGACCAACACCTTCGACCTGTACGACAGCAAAGGCAACCTGCTGTCGACTCCCGACATCTATGTGGCGCCTGGCCAACAGGGTGCGACCGGCTACAATTCCGAGACGGACAAGGGTTTGCAACTGGTTCTGAAGAACAACAACGGCACCAAGGTGGCCCCGAGCATGTACAACCCGTGGGATCTCCCCGGGAGCATTGGCGGCAACGACTACCGCGACAACATCGCGAACTGCAATCCGAACCTGGTCAAGATGGGCGACAACCTCGTGCCGGAGAACGGCAACATGGTGGGGCCGACGCAACAAGGGACGAACGATCTCATCGCGAAAGACCCCAACGCGTCTTGGGACCCCACCTGCAGTTGCGTGAGGGGGAGTGCCTTTGCCGTGAGCCCGCGCATTCGGATTGTTCCCCTCTACAACCCAGTGGTGTATGCGCAGGGTCGGCAGAGCGGCAAGAGTGGGCCACAGTTGCAGGTCGTCAATTATCTGGGACTCTTCATCGAGAGTATTACTGCGGGCGGCCAGGTGACCGGTCGGATCATGCCCATCCTCGGGAAGATTTCCGGCAGCGGCGGCCCGGCGATTGGCGGGTTTGCGCGCACGCTGATGCTCGTGCAGTGAGATCGGAAGCGACAACCACTCGGCCATCCCTCCGCGTCGAAAGGCCCCTGCCGATTATGTTAGTGGCAATCTGCATAACGGATGGGGGACGTGTGTCCGCCGAATCGCATCACGCTCACTTGGCCTGCAGCGCGGTTCGAGCCATCATTCTCCCACGATGGAACCAACCCGCCCGCTTCAGTACGATCCCGATGACGCGCTGGGCCTGATGCTCGGTGGCGGCGGCGCGCGCGGCGCGTACCAGGCCGGTGTGCTTCGTGGCATCGCCACACGGTTTCCGCATCTCTCCTTTCCGATCCTCACCGGGATCTCCGCCGGCGCCGTGAACACGATCCACCTCGCCGCGCACGAAGGGACGCTGCCGCAGGCCGCGGACGATCTGGTCGCGCTCTGGCTCGCGCTCTCGCCGGAACGGGTCTACGACGTGCGGCCCGCGCCACTCCTGCGAAATGCCTTCGGTTGGGGCGCGCGGCTGATGTCGGGCGGCGTCACAACCCGCCACGAGCCGATGCGCGGCATGGTGAACACCGAGCCGCTGCGCCAGTACCTCAACACGGTGCTCGAGCGAGCGCCGGATGGATCGCTGCCGGGGATCGCGCGCAATCTGGATCGCGGGACGTTGAAGGCCGTCGCGCTGTCTGCGACCAGCTACACGACCGGCCAGTCGGTGACGTGGATCGAAGGTCGCGACAGCGAACTCTGGCAGCGGCCACAACGCCGCACCGAGCCGGCGCAGTTGACCGTCGAGCACGTGATGGCGTCGAGCGCGCTGCCGATGCTTTTCCCCGCCGTGAAGGTCGGCAACGAGTGGTACGGCGACGGCGGCGTTCGACTGACCGCCCCGCTCTCGCCATCGTTGCATCTTGGCGCGTCGCGCATCCTGACGATCTCGACGAAGTATTTGCGCACACGCGCCGAGGCCGACCAGCCGTTGACCGTCGGCTACCCGCCGCCGGCGCAGGTGCTGGGCGTACTCTACAACGCGGTGTTCCTCGACCTGATCGACGAGGACATTCTGCGATTGCGAAAAGTGAATCACCTGCTCAAGCACCTGAAGCCCGCCGAACGCGACAAGATGCGTATCGTCGACATCCTCGTGCTTCGGCCGTCGCGCGATCTGGGCAAGCTCGCTGGAGAGTTCGAGCCGCGCCTTCCGGGACTGTTCCGCTATCTCACGCGCGGACTCGGCACCAGGCGGACGGCCAGCCCGGACATCATCAGCCTGATCCTCTTTCAGGTCGATTATCTAAAGCGGCTGATCGAGATCGGTGAAGAGGATGCGACCGCACAGGGCGATGCGATCGAGGCGTTTCTGGCGAGGCCCCCCCTCACTTCTTCGCGGCTTCTGCCGCACGCCTCTCTGCCGCTCTTGCAGCGCTGAGGACGTGCTCGATGGCTCGGTTGCCCTCATGGCACGCGTACTCGAACATCTGATACGAGTCATCCCTGCTTAAAGGAATCGCCACCGTCCAGGGCCTTGTGTACACGTTCGCGTCCTCGATGGTGACCTCGTAGCTGATCGTGTCGGCGTCGACACGCGCGAAGCGTTCAACCAGGCGCAACGCGTCGCTGTGCGGCACGCCCCTGATGCGACCGGACGCGGCGTTTGTCGCGATCCAGCCCCGATCGGTGAAGTTCGTCGTCTCGACGACCAAGGTGCTGCCTTCCCAGCGGCCGCGTGGGTCTCCCGTCCAGAGCTGGATGCTCTTGTCGACGTGCGGACGTCCGTCGACCGGAATGATCCGCGCCTCGTGGATCATTTCGTGGAGAATCACCACGTATCCCGGCGTCTGCAGAATCTGGTAGGCGTTGTTGTAGCCGGCAGGAAACATTCTGCCGGGACCACGCGTGATGCACCGATCCCACGGGCTCATCAACTCGTACGAGTCTTCGTTCGTCAGGTTGCGATCCCGCTCGGCCTCGGCCTCCGGCTTGAGCGGCACGCGGCCGTCCGGCGGATCGATCACCAATGAGGTCCGCCGGCTGCCGACGACTTTCGTTCCCGCGTCGAACCAGACGTCGTTGTAGCTGCCGACATCACCCGGCGCCGGATTGCTGTCGGCCTTCGCGCGCCGCTCGACGGACTGGTGTTCGAGCGCCGCTGCTTCCTGTTCCGTAAGAAACGCTTTGTCCGCCAGAGCGCGCGGCCGTTCGAAGGGCGTAATAGTGGCGTTCGTCCACATGCCCTGCAGGTCGGGCTGGCCATCCGGCGTACGCGGCGGCGTCCAGGTCTTCGCCGCTGTCGTGGCGGACGTGAGGGTCTGGCCGGCGACCGGCGCCGGCGTGAGCGAGACCACGGCA
>JAYVMG010000169.1:0-27059 GCA_043759095.1 Acidobacteriota bacterium
GCCGCCAGCGCAAGAACGATCGCGACGGCGACGCGGCATCCCGTCTGCCCCAATTCACCGGGGTCACGCATCATGTCCTCCCCATCCAACGTCCGCGCCGGTCAGCGCCGCGCCTCGGACACCAACGTGCCGGCGCGCGGCCTGGACAGCAGAAACGCGGCGAGGTCGGCGGCCTCCCCACGCTCGAGACGCGGCCAGCTCAGGCCGCGCTTTCCCACCTCGCGACTCATCATCGGTGCGTGATTCCACATGGCGGCCGTCAGCGCCAGCGGCTCGCCAAACAGCGCTTGGGTCGTCAGATCCGGCGCGGCGCCCCTGCCGGCCTGCTTCGAATGGCACGTGGCACACTTCTCGGCGAACAATCTCGCACCTCGCGCCGGCACCGCGCGCACGGTCGTGTAGTTCACGAAGTACAGGTAGGCGATGACGTCGACCATCTCCTGCCCGGAAAAGGTGATGCGCGGAATCTTCCGGCGGTCGAACTCAGCGGCCATCGGCGGACTGTGATTCCACATCACGCTGGCGATGGTCGCCACGGACGCGACGAGATCGCCGGTGCGCGCGCCCAGGTCGGGTCCGCCACGGCCACCCTTGCCCAGTACGGAATGACAGGCGATGCACTGCTTGTCGGCGAAGATCTCACGACCCCGGCGAGGACTCCCGCTGTCGAAGTACTGCATGCGGTCCGTCGCCGGCGCGCTGTCCTGCTGCAGGTATGCGATGAGATCATCCATCTCGCGGGCGGCGAACTTTGGCCAGAGGACCGACCGCGCGCGCATGGCGGCGGCCATCTCGGCACTGTGGTTCCACATCGCCTGCGCCAGGAAGATCACGGACGAGCGGCCCCGGTATTTCTGGAGGCCCGGTCCCACGCGGGTCCCGGTTTTCAGATCCTCGTCATGGCAGCCCGCGCATCCCTTGTCGACGAAGACGTGGCGACCCGACCTGGCATTGCCGGGTTGGCCGAGCTCGACCTCGTAGTACCGGTAGGCCGTCAGCAGCACGAAGATGTCGGTGATGTCGTCGCGCGTCAGCGTCGGCGGCGTCATCTTCAATGCCTGCATCTTCTCGCGCATGACGGGCGCGTGATTCCAGAAGGCACCGGCCAGGTCCATCACAGTGCGCGACACGAGCAGCCGCCCGAGATCGGGGCCGACCATCGTTCGGGCAGCGGCCTGTGCTCCCAGCGAATGACAGCGGCCGCAGCCTTTCTGCAGGAAGACGCGGGCGCCGGCGGTCGGTCGGTCCGGGAGCGCCACCGTGAGAACGACCGACGGTTCCTGCGCCGACGCGCGGCCCGGTACGGCCGCGATGAGCACGAGCACCAGCGTGATCCGCGCGAGGCCCGGCACGGTCCGCGTCGGATGTCCCTCCGGCGTGAGCGCTCGCGCGAGCGCGGCGCCACCCGCGGTATCCGCCCCGGGCGCCGGCGTCAAGTCCGGCGGCAGCTCCCAGATGGAGACGATCGGAAACAGCTTCGTGAAGCCCATGTAGAGCAGCGAGAACGCGGCGAAACACCCCGCCATCAGCGACCACTCGACCCAGCTCGGGTGGTACAGAAACGTGTGCACCGGCGCACGCGGGTTCGAGAGCGTCGGCACGACGATCGTGAAACGCTCGAGCCACATGCCGATGTTCACCGAAATCGACGCGA
Source organism: Acidobacteriota bacterium (assembly GCA_043759095.1). GTDB lineage: Bacteria > Acidobacteriota > Vicinamibacteria > Vicinamibacterales > CAVVIG01 > CAVQFC01. The sequence continues at coordinate 1,655 of JAYVMG010000169.1, forward strand.
CGAGCGTGCCGGTAATCGTCCGGGTCCGATTATTCGCCAGAATCGTGAAGGGCACGACGAAGCAGAACACGAGCATCGCCCAGAAGAGCGGCGCGAAATGCCCGAATAGCTTCGCGTTGAAGACGCCCAACTCATTTGGCTCCTGGGCATACCAGATCGTTAGATGTTCGGCGAAGGTGAAGTAGAGCCACAGGCACGCCATTACGAGAAGGAGCAGGCCGAGATTGTTGAAGTGGATCGGCTGCAGGTAGCGCTCGAGCCCGTACACCTTCCGTACGACCACCATGGCCGTGATGATCGCCGCGATGCCGGAGAAAATCGCGCCCACGACGAAGTACGGCCCGAAGATCGACGAGTGCCACATCGGCTGGATCGTCATCGCGAACACCCACGAGACGACGGTGTGCACGGAGATGGCGACCGGGATCACGCCGATGGCCATGATCGAGATCGTGCGCTCGAGCCGGTGCCATTGATGTGGCGCACCGGTCCAGCCGATCGCGAGCCGTTCGTAGAAACGGTGCCGCCACCCGGTCGTCCGATCGCGCAGCAGGGCGATGTCGGGGATCAGCGGCAGGTAGAGATAGACCGTGCTGCAGAGGAGATACACGCTGATGCTCGACACGTCCCACAGCAGCGGCGACCGCCAGTGCGGGTGCAGGAGCACGTTGAGGGCGCGGTCGGGTCTGCCGAGATCGAGGATTACGTTGCCGACGCCGAAGAAGAGAACAAGCACCGTGATCACTTCGGCCATCCGCGTGATCGGGCGTCGCCACTCGGCTTGCACGATGCGCAGGATCGCCGAAATCAGCGTGCCAGCGTGCGACACGCCGATAAAGAACACGAAGTTGGTGATGTACAAACCCCAGTAGACGGGGCGTCCCAGGTTGGTGACGCCCAGGCCATGCACCAACTGCCACGTCCAGGCGAACAGCGCCCAGGCGACGACGCCGGCAAGCGCGACCGCCCAAAGGCGGAAGCTCCGCCCGACGGTCAGCACCGGCGTGATGATCGCGTCGTAAGACGTGTCGACCGCCGACGCCGGATGCGGAGCGTCCATGCTATGCCCCCTCACGCAGGTAGATAACCTTCGGCTTCGTCCCCAGTTCTTCCATCCATCGAAACGCGCGCGTGCTGGCGGCCAGCGCCGCCGCCTCGCTGTGCGGGTCGTCGAGATCGCCGAACACCATCGCCTCGCCCGGACACGTCTGCACGCACGCCGGCACATAGTCCTCGGGCGCGAGATCCCGGCCCTCTGCCTTCGCCCGCTCGCGCGCCGTCATCAGACGGTGGTGGCAGAACGTGCATTTCTCGACAACGCCCTTGGGCCGCATCGAGACGTCAGGATTTCTCATCGGCAACATCTGCGCCGGCCACTCGGGCTCGCTCCAGTTGAACACCTTCACCGCATACGGACACGCGTTCGTGCAGTAGCGGCAGCCGATGCATCGCGGATACACCTGCACGACGATGCCTTCGGGGTTGAGATAGGTGGCGCTGGTCGGACACACGTCGGCGCACGGCGGGCGATCGCAGTGCTGGCACATCAACGGCAGCGCCGTGCCGGTCCCGCCGGGCGCGTCCGCGGCCACCAGCTGAATCCACGTCATCAGCCGGCCTTCCTTCGTCGTCTCCGGCGTCGAGAACGGGACGTTGTTTTCGTGCTTGCACGCCACGACGCACGCCTGACAGGCGGTGCAGCGATCGAGATCGATGACGAGGCCCCAGCGCGACATCACTCCTCCTCTACACTCGCGTGACGCGGACGTTCATCGGGCCGGTGGGATCGCGCCGCCCCCAGAGGCTGCGCACGTCGGCCGCCATCATCTGCGCCCAGCGCCCGCCGGGTTTGAGCGCCGGCACGTACGCCACTGCGACCGTGTCGATCGGCATCCGCTCGACGACCATCGTCACCGCGTCAACCGAGCCGGCGGCGGAGGTGATGCGCACCGGCGATCCCTGTTCGAGACCCGCGGCTCGCGCGGTCTCGGGCGCCAGCTCCGCCCAGACCCGCCAGGGACTGCCTTCCGGCTGGCCGAGCAGTTCGAACAGCACCGGCTGGTTCGGGCCGCCCATCTGATTGACGCTGGCCGGCGTGAACACGGTGAGGCGTAGTGGAAACTCGCGGGACGCCGCGGGCTGATCCGCCGCGCGCTCGAACGATGCGGGCACCACGGCCGGTTGCGATCGTCCGGCACTGGTGGCGGCCGCTTCGACCGGCGTCGCCGGCGGCACGAACGTCAGGCCACGCTGGGCGAGCCGCCGCCGGATTCCGCCGGGCGCGAAGAAGGGATCCACCCAGCCGCCCGCGCTCAGGACGGCCTCGCCGAATTCCTCGCGAGAGGGAGTCGGAGGCACCCACCAGCCGCCGGTCTCGAGCTGTCGCACCCACTCGGTCTGAAACACGTTCGAGTACAACGCGCCGCGCCGCAGGCCCCACAACCGATCGAGCTCCGCCTTGACGACATCTGCGTCGGCGCGCCACGCATAGCCGGCGGCGATGTCGCCGCCGAGCTTCGCGGCCGTCTCGCCAAGCACGTCGACCACACCGCGCGTGTCGAGACGCGCGACGGCGACCGGTTTCGCGCACGCGACCTTCTGCAGGGTGTCCACAGTCGGCGGCACGAGCGCGTGCCAGCTCTCGAGGCTGGTGTGCGTCGGCAGCAGGAGGTCGGCGACTGACGCGGCTTCGTCGAGGTACGGCGAGAAGCTGACGACGAAATCGCAGCGCTCGAAAAGTGACATCAGGTCGTGAGGCGACGAGGCCGCGCGGAGCGACGAGGCGTCGCGCAGCGCGACGACGCCGGGTGGCTCGGCGCCGGCGGCGAGGCGCGACAGCTCCGATGCGGCGCTGATCGGTTCTCGAGCGGTACGGGACATCGCGGATTCGTACAGCCCGCCTGGACGATCCAAGGCGCCGACGAGCGCGTTCAGCGCCAGCACCGCGTCGACCAGATCGGGACGCGCATCGGCGGCCACCACGACGAGCGGCTGGGGCGTCGCCGCGAGCTCCCTGGCGAGGCGCAGCAAAGTCACGACCGGCACGCCGGTGGCGACCGCCACGTTGTCCGGCGTATACCGCGTGCCAACCTCGCGCTCGAAGTCGGCAAGGTTTCCGCCGAGTTCAGCAAGCTGCGCGCGATCGACGCGGTCCTCGCGCAGCAGAACCGACGCGATGCCGTACGCAAGAAACGCCTGACGGTCGGCCGGTACCGGGAGCCACTCGTCCGATTTGCGTGCCGTCAGCGATCGGCGGCCTTCGAGGTGCACGAGGCGGCCTCGCGAGCGGGCGCCGCTGCGCCTGAACCGCCCGTAACTGCGCTGGGTCCAGACCGGTCCGAGCCAGTCTTCGACGAGAGGCGCGCCGAACGAGAGGACGTAGGAGGCTCGCTCGATATCGAAGATCGGCTCGCCGCCGGCGCCCACGAGCGCGCCCAGCCGTGGCGCGAGTCGCGCGCTCCCCGCGGCGAGCGTCCACGCGACGCGGGCGCCGAGCGGCGTCCAGAACTGGGCCCACGCATCGGCGAGGGCGCCCTGTTCCTCGGCCGCCAGTGCCAGAACGCCGCGACGGTCATCTCGCGCGCGCGCGAGATGAGTTGTCAGGATCTGAATAGCCTCGGCCCAGGCGATCGGTTCGAAGAGCCCGTCCCTGCGCGGTCCCACGCGCTGCGCCGGGCCGACGAGGCGATCGGGATCGAAATACGCCTCGATGGCCGCCTGACCTTTGGCGCACAGGCGTCCGCGGGAGACGGGACAGAGCGGATTCCCTTCAAGCTTGACCGGCACGTGATCCATCAGGCGAACCTGAAGGCCGCATGCCGCGGGGCACTCTCGGCAGACACTGGTCGCAAACGCCTCGACCGCAGGCGCGTGCCACGCACCCGCGCGCTCATCAGCCCGCGCCAGCCATCGGCGACCGACTTCTCCGAGCGTGACGCCGGCGACGGTCGCGCCGCTGTAGGTGAGAAAATCGCGCCGGTTGATGGATGCGGACGTCATCGGTGACACGCCGCGCAGTCTTCGGCTGCGCCTTCACGGCGGTGGCACGAGAGACAGGTCGTCATGTTCAAGCGCACGGGCGATCGGCCGGGCGGCGTCCATCGCTGTTTCATGTCGCCGTGGCACGATTCGCAGTGCAGCCCGCCGAGCGTGGTGTGGCGGCGGTGCGAGAACATGACGTGATCGGGGAGCTGCGTCACCTGCACCCAGGCAATCGTCTTTCCGGAGACAGCGGCAGCCCAGGCCGCGCTCGTTCCGGCGGGCGCGGTGGTGTGGCATTTTGCGCAGACCGCAATATCCGGGATGCCCGCGCGAGCCTTCGTCCCTCCCCCAAGGTGGCAAACGGTGCATCCGGTCGGCTGGTGTTTCGCGTGAGGAAACGCAATCGGCTGACGGATCGGCGCCTGCGGCAGCATGGCGATCCAGGCCGCCGCCACTGCCACCGCGAGGACTGCTGAACCCAGATAGCGTCGCATGGCTCGACTGCTATTGCTTCGGAGCGGACGCCATCTTCTTGTCGTAGAGCGTCTTCTTGCGAATCTTCGAGTCGTACGCGAGGAATTCGAAAATCGCTTTGCCATTCTCCGCGGTGACGCCTGAACCGGGCTTCCGCATCATCCGCTTGATGTAACGTTCCCACTCGTCGTCGAGGGCGAACTCGCAGTTGATCGGACGCGCGAGCGTGTGGCACTTGGTGCATTTGCTCGCGAATACCTTGTAGCTAGACTGAATATCAACCGGATACTTCGACACGTCGATCTTGGCCGGTCCCTTGTCATACGCCAGTATGCGCGGGTCGACCGGCTCTTCCTTTTCCTTGCCCTGCGCGCCGACGACGCGCGTCAGACCCGCCAACACCATCGTGGTAAGCACCACGGCTGCACCGATCCGTCTCATGTCAGAACCCTCCTCCTTGCGAACGGTTCCCCCACCCGCTAATACGCCAGAACGATCCGAACGACAACGTCGCGCCCCCGAAGGACCGAACCGGTCCTGAGGCCGCGGTACTCGGCGCTCAGCAGCAGGTTGTCGAGCAGCTGATGCGTCACGCCAAGCGCTGGGCCATCCACGCGGATGTCAGCAATCGTGGTGTCTGGCTCGAAGCGCTCGTACCGGACGAAAGCCGCGGTACTCGGCCCTATCGACTGGTTCACTTCCGCAAACCAGCCGCGGCTCGAAACCCGATCGATCTGCGGCTCGGTCGGAGTATCTCGTCCTACGCCGACGCCCGCGAGCATGTCGGTACCTGATGTCAGGCGATAGTTGCCCATCACGGTGAACCGATCCGTCGTGTTCCGAAACGCTTGCGCGCCGTATTCTGCGTTACCGTGGTACCAGAGGGCTGCCACGCTGTGACTGTCACCCCAGAGGTGCATTGCCTGCACGACGACGTTCTGGAAGTTTCGCGCGTCGAACGCCAGACCCGCTTGGTTCTGCAGCAGACCGTCGTAGACTCCCACCGACAGGAACGTGCTCCGAATGGCTCCTGCGTCGCCCAGGTGGTTGAAGTTCAGGCCGACCTCGACGCCGCGCTGGGCGTCGCTCAGCGTAAAGCCTTCGAACCCTCCGGCCGAAACAGGCGTCCTGTTCAGCAGCGGCCTGGACACCGTGAGACGTTGGGTGCTGTCCTTGGTCCACAGTCCTGGCACCAGTATGCCAAAGCGAGCCGTGACGTTGGTCTCCGGCCGTCCGGCGATCAAATGCCCCTCCAGCGTTTCGACCATCACCTGGCCGTCTACGAACGACACTTCACCTTGATAAGCGAGGTGCTTGTTGATGGCACCACCGCCAATCGTCATCAGTTCGTCCAGCTTGAAGCGACTCTCTTCGTCTCGGGAGCTCTCGTTACGGAAATCAGCAACGATCGAGAAATCTTCGAAGACGCTCCGGCTTGGCTTGTCCTTGAGGATGAACGTCCCTTCGTCGTCGGTGTCCGGCATCCGGTACCCCATGCGCTTGAACAGGATGCCGACGTTGTTCAGCCGCGGCGGTACCGGCGTATGGCATGTGCTGCACTTGGCGTTGAATTGTCTGGAAAACGCGGGAATCGCCTCGCTCATGGCTGGCAGGAGGAGCACCGATGCAAACACCAGTATGAACCGTTGCCAGAATGTGATGATCGGTCGATGTTTCATCGGAATCCCCCCTGTCTGGCCTTGGCGCCGCTCAGTTCGACGCGGCACATTCTGAACATCTCGTGGATCAAGTCTTAGCGCCATTTCTGTGCCTCCGATTTCGGATAAATGCTGAAGAGGTACTCGACGAGATCACCAACGTCGTGATCGGTCATTTGTCCGGTCCAGCTGGGCATGCGGTACGGCGGCAGCTGACCGTTCGGATCGGCCTTTCCGATTGTCGCGACGCCCTTGAGGATGTACTGGCGCAGCTCGCCTTTCGTGTACCCCTCGGCAACGAACGTCACGCCGGGCACCCTGCCGTCGGTTTCCGAATTGGGGTTGGCGAAACCGCCCTTGCCGAGGTTGCCGTGACATGCGGCGCATCCATAACGCCCGTACACGGCTTGACCGCGGGCGACCGGGGTGTTGGGGGCGACGGCGACGGGCTCGCGCACGGTCTGCGGCGCCGGCGGCCGCGTCTGCAGGTTGACGCCATAGCCGGCCGTCACGAGCGCGACGACGACGAGGACACGTTTCACATCCTCAATATGCGCGTCGCAAATGAATTAGCGATGAAAGTCCGGTGAAAAACCGTTAATCGTCTGGGCGGGGAGAAAGACCGCAAACGTCGAGCCTTCACCGACGACACTGGAAACCTCGGTCCGGCCGCCGTGACTCCGGACGATTTGGTCGGCAATCGCGAGGCCGAGACCGCTGCCGCCCGTGTCCCGGGCTCGCGCCGGATCGGCGCGGTAAAACCGCTCGAAGATGTGCGGGAGATCTTCGCATGAAATCCCGCAGCCTTCGTCTACGAGGATCACGATGGCTTCCTCGTCCACGCGCCCGACGGTGATGTGCACGGTGGAGTGATCGGGCGAGTACCGCACGGCGTTGTGCGCCATGTTCAACAGCGCGCGCCGGAGGTGCAGCGCGCTCCCCTTCACGGTGACGGCCCCGAGGACGTCGATGGAAACAACAATGTCCCGCGGTTCGGCGATCGCGCGGACGATGTCGCAGCAGTCCTGCACCACGGCACTGAGATCGACCAGCTCGACGCGATCGACCAGATGGCCGGCATCGGCCAGCGCGAGCAGACGGAGGTCACGCACCAGCGCCGAGAGCCGGTCGAGATCGACCGCCAGCTCGGCGGCCAGACCGGCGTGGTCTGGCGCGCCGCGTTCGTCGCGCAGGCACAGATCGACCGCGGTGCGCATGGCCGCAATCGGCGTCTGGAGCTCATGCGACGCGTCGGCGGCAAACCGCCGCGCGCCGCGCATCGAGCCTTCGAGACGATTGAGCATGTCGTTCAGGGTCTCCACGAGGCGGTCGAGCTCTTCGCTGCCGGTGCGCACGTCGAGACGTTCTTCGAGGCGACTGGCCTGGATCGCGCGGACGCGCCCGACGATGGCATCCACCGGTCGCAGCGCCCGACGCGCGATGAAGCTTCCGCCATAGCTCGCCGCCGACAGCACGAGCACGAACATCAGCAGCATGGTGGCGGCGAGCTGGCGCAGCCTGGCGCGGTCCGGTTCGGTCGGCGTGGCCACCTGAACGATGAGCGGTGCGGCGCCGGTCCGCTCAACGAGCAGCGTCGCAAGCCTGAACGTGCTGCCGGTCGCATCGTCGACGCTCAACAGGCCGTCGACCCCACGCGCCGCGCGGACAGCGGCCGTGTCGTTCACGCCGCGGAGCGGAGGGAACGCCGGTGATCTGTAGACCAGTGCGCCCGATCGTTCACGCACGATGAACGGCTCCTCGAGAAGGCGCCGATCGTCGGCCAGCGCCGGGACCGGATCGAGCTCGAGCAGCCGCGGTTGCAGCACGCCCACCAGATGCTGCGCGCGGATGTTCAGCCCCGCGTCGACCTCGCGGGACAACGTCTCCACGCGAATGAGGAACACGAACGTCGCAAACGCCGCGAGGGCGCCGCCCAGCATCAGCAGGTGCCACAGCGTGAGCTGCGCCCGGATGCTCTTAGGCGTCAGCCTGGTGCGGATCGCGGAATACATAGCCGACACCACGGACGGCCTGGATCAGGCTTGGATCACCGGAGACGTCAATCTTGTCGCGGAGGTGCTTCACGTAAACGTCCACGACGTTGCTGGCCTGTTCGAATGTGAAGTCCCACACGTGCTCGGCGATCATGGTGCGCGTGAGAACCGCGCCGACGCGACGCATGAAGTACTCGAGCAGGGCGTACTCCTTGGCGGTGACCGGAATCGGCCGGCCCGCCCGGGAGATGGTGCGGGTCGATGGATCCATCTTCAGGTCGCCGACGGCGAGCAGGACGCCGGGGCCGCCGGCCTGTCGCCGCCGCTGCAGCGCGCGGAGACGAGCCGAGAGTTCCGTGATTGCAAAAGGTTTGACCAGGTAGTCGTCCGCCCCGGCGTCGAGACCACGAACACGGTCCTCGATCATGTCGCGCGCGGACAGGATGAGAATCGGCGTCTGCCTGCCTTCGCACCGCAAGGTGCGGCACACGCTGAGGCCGTCGAGTTTGGGCAGCATGAGGTCGAGCACGATCGCGTCGTACTCGTGGAGGCGGGCATAGTCGAGTGCCATCTCCCCGTCGGAAGCAATGTCGACGGCAAACGCTTCTTCGGTCAGCGCCCGCCCGATACGGGCCGCCATCCGATGCTCGTCCTCGACGATTAGGACTCGCACGACACCCTCACTCTCCCATTCTCTCTCTGCTGCACGCGGGCCCGGACCAGGAATGCGATGAGAAGTAGCTGAGTGGCGCGCAAGAGGCGTACCGGTCGGAATGGCCAGTCATTTCGCGGAAGACCCAGCTGTTGAGGGGCGATCGGAGCGCCGTGACGGCTTTCCGGCAGGTCGTGCCTGTCAAGTGGTGGAAAAGTGTGAGCGTGTCATCGCCCAGCGCGGAACGTAGGGTGACGATCTACGCGGCCTCCTTCACCCGCGCCATCTCATCCCAGCCATCGATTTTTCGCAGCTTCACGTATCCACTGCGGAGCAGCCCAAAGAGCAAGAGGAGGACAGCGTCCTGGCCGGGCAGACTGGCCTGCGTTTTCGTCCGCCGGCGAGATTCGCCGTTGTGGCGAACAGCGCCGTCGCCAGATTGCGCACGTCGCTGTGACGGCTGTCCAAATGTCGTTCGCCCAGGGCAAAGAATTTCCGCTGGAGCGGCGACACGTGCGCGATCAACTGCTGACGCGTGAGGGGGCCCCCACGGGCCGCGGGATCGCCGCGGAAGCGATACCACAGCCGGAACAGGCGCGCATGGAGTACCAACGCGTCGCGACAAAATCGCTCGGCCTCGGTGGTTTTCGCGAGGTCCGGCGCGCCCAACACGTTGCGCTTGAAATGCGCCTAGCAGAACTGCAGCTCGCCCCGATGATACGTCTGGTACGGACGCCAGCGGTCGCTGCACAGCACGCCCGTAAAGGCATCGCCCAGCAGGGCGACGAGCACGTCGGCAGCCCGCGCAGGCGGCGGATCATGATGGCTGTGACGGGCGCTCGGTGGACTCCGGCGGGGCCGCGTCCGTCGCGTCCTTTTCACGTTCGAGTCCGAACTTTTGCATCCGATACAAGAGCGTGCTCCGCGTGATATTCAAGTACGCTGCGGCCCGCGTTTGATTCCAGTTGTTCTTCTCGAGCGAGGCCAGCAGGATTTCGCGCTCGACGTCTTCGAGCGAAATGCCTTCGTCGGGTAACTCGAGGCGCAAATTTCCGATGCGCTGCTGATTGGCGCGGAGCCGATCGGGTAAGTCGTCCAACCCGATGGTCTGATCTGCGTCGAGGACGAGCGCTCGTTCAATCACGTTCTCGAGCTCGCGGATGTTGCCCGGCCAGCTGTACAGGTTGAATGCCGAGTAGACGGCCTTGTCGACGGGCGGCTGCGGCCGGCCAAGCCGCTCGGCGTGTTTCCGCATGAAGTGTTCGACGAGCAGCGGCACATCGTCGGCCCGTTCGCGCAGCGGGGGCATGCGGATCGACACGACGGCAAGGCGGTAGTACAGGTCGTCGCGGAACGTCCCGTCGGCGACCATCTTTTCGAGATTGCGATTCGTGGCGGCGATGACGCGGACGTCCACTTTGACCGGCCGCGCATCGCCGACCTTGTCGATTTCGCGCTCCTGGAGGACGCGGAGGAGCTTGACCTGGAGCAGGAGGGGCAGTTCGCCAATTTCGTCCAGAAAAATCGTCCCATGATCCGCCGCCTCGAATTTTCCACGCTTGTCCCCGACCGCGCCGGTGAACGATCCGCGGCGATGGCCGAACAGCTCGGACTCGAGCAACTGCTCGGGAATGGCGCCGCAATTGATCGTGACGAACGGCGCGCGGCTGCGGCCGCTGTGAAAGTGAATGCCCTTCGCCAGCAGCTCTTTGCCCGTGCCACTTTCTCCTTCGAGGAGGACCGTCGTCTCGGCCGGCGCCACGCGCGCGGCCAGATCGGTGACCGACCGCATGGCCCTCGAGCCCGCGATCATCGAGGCGAACGAGAACCGCTCGGCGACGACGGCGCGCAGATGACGATTCTCCGTTCGCAGGTCGGCGACTTCCAGTGCCTTGCGGACGGCGGCGCGCAGTTGATCGCGAGGAACCGGCTTGGTCAAGTAGTCGAAGGCGCCAACTTTCATCGCATCGACGGCTGCGTTGATCGTGCCGAACGCCGTAAACACGATGACCGGCAGATCAGGCTGCATCGTCTTCAGCCGCGTCAGCAGCTCGAAGCCATCCATCTCCGGCATGCGGATGTCAGTCAGGATGAGGTCGACGTCATTCGCCTGAAACAGCTGCAGCCCACTCGTCCCGTCGGCCGCCGTCAACACCTCGTAGCCTTCCTCGCGGAGGTTGTACTCGACGACGCGGCGAAGGCTCTCGTCGTCGTCGATCACGAGGATCGTGTTGGCTTTGGTCATGAATGTTCTTGGCGAGTTGGGCAGTCGATGGCTTCGGATTCGCGGACAGGCAGTCGGATGCGCACGGTGGCGGCGTGTCCGGCCCCATCCAATTCGATCGTCCCGCCATGCGCCTCGACGACTTGCTGTGCGATGGACAGGCCAAGACCGGCGTGACCCCGTTTGGTGGTCACCAGCGGTTCGAACGCGCGAGCGTCGAGCGGTCTTCCCGCCGGCGCGTCGTTGGTGACCTCAATCAGCACCATGTTGCCCTCGAGGCTCCCAGCCACCCGCACCTCGCTCGTCGCCGTGCCGGCCTCCGCGGCGTTCCGAACAACCTCCGCCAGAGCGCGAGCGAGCTGAGCGACGTCGGCCTCCATGCTGACGCTGTTCATGCTCGTGATACTGATGCGCATGCCCGACAGACGGGGCAGTTGACCGGCCTGCTGCAGTGCTTCGTCTATCAGCTGTCTCACCTGAACGATGCGGGTGTCCAAGGGCGGTGGGGCGACATACGTCGCGGCATCGCGCATGAGCGCATCAGCCCGTTTCAGATCGTTGATCGCGGCCCGGGCAAACTCGGCGTCTGGGCCTTCCGGGGTTCGCGACGCGAGAATTTCAACGGCCCCTCGAACGCCGGCGAGAGTGTTCGTCAGGTCATGCGCAAAGCGGCGAAAGAAGTCAGGCGGCAGCGTCGTCACAGGGTTGCAGGCTGTGCCGCAACTTGCATGCCGCGACGAACGGGGTGATCTCCTGAGCGGAGCATCCTTTAATCGTGCCAGACATCGGCGCAGAGCGGTGTCTGTTTTCGCACACCCCGCAACCGCGCCATGGCTGAAAACAGCCGCCCGATCCGTCGGACGCTCAAGAAGCCCTGTTGTTCGGCTGTTTTGGCCGGTCCATATCCGCGGCACTGCCCTTGCCCTTTCCTTGGCGTGTCCGAAGTTCACCAACCCGTCCACAGTCCCGAGGTGCGCAGCTGCACGGATGCGACCGGTCCGATGCTGATGGTTCCGGATTCCGGACTGAACATCGAGGATCTGGAGCGCGCGGCGATCGCGTTCGCGCTCGAGCGGACCCATGGGAACCGCTCGCAGGCCGCACGGTTTCTGTGCCTATCGCGGAGCGCGCTGCTGTATCGCATGCGCAAGCACCGAATTGTCATCCCGCATCAGAGCTGAAATGAAACAAGTGTTCCTCATCGCCGTGATCGGGTTGGCCGTGGCCGTGCCCGCACGGTCGCAGTCGCTCGTCGTGGCTCACGCAGCCAGAGGGTCGGGCACATCTGCGGCGCAGGCCAGTCCTGTGGCTGGCACGTTGGCCTCGTTAGTAGACCAGCTCGACCGCAACAATCCTGGGCTCCAGGTGTCCCGTCGCGACATTGACATGCGCGTCGCCCGCGTCGCGCCGGCATCGGCCCCGCCCGACCCGACGGTCAGTGTCGGGTACATGGGTGGGATCGGTCGTGCGTTCCTTTCGCCGACCGCTCTGGGAGCGTTTCAGCAGGTAGGCGCGTCACAGGAGATCCCGTATCCGGGCAAGCTTGCGCTGAAGGGACGGGTGGCGTCCACCGAAGTCGATCAGACCCGGTGGAACTATGAAGACGTCCGCCGCCGCCTGATTGCCGATCGCAAGCTCGCTGGCGCGCGTGAATCCTTCGGTGCGTCCGTTCAGTGCGGCTGGCACCAGCGTCGCAGGGCCGACGTCACGCGGGGAGGTCAATCATGGTCTTCATAGTCGGTGATTACATAGCGGGCATGTTGACTGGCGTTGTCACGGCGCTGGTTGTGCGAGCGATCGTCTGGCCCGGAATGGACATGGTGCTCGGCATGCTACTCGGCATGGCAGCGGGCATGGTGCTTCACCTGGGCGTCGCCCTTCTTCTGGCGCCGCTCCTTGGCATGTTTGAAACGATGGCGCCAGCGTCATTGATCGGAATGTACGGCGGCATGTTCTTCGGCATGCGTGACTCGATGGCTGCCGGATCCCGGACAGGGACGGCTGTCGCTGTCGTCGGGGCATTGTTCGGCGCCGTGGTCGTGTTCAGCGTCAAGCTGTACGACCGGAGCATCCGGGGCATCGTGCTCGATGCGGATCCCGATGAGGGACGGCGATGAATAGCGACACAAGCCGCAAGTGGGATGCGTTGAGCCGTCGGTTCGATCTCCTGACCTTCGCCGACGACCGCCGCTTTGGGCCGCACAAGCGCCGGCTCTTCCGGAAGATTTGCGGTGAAACACTGTTGGTGGGCGTGGGCACGGGCAACGACATCAAGTTCTTGCCGCCGGGCCTCCACGTCCTTGCCATCGACATCAGTCCGAAGATGCTCGAGCGCGCGGCGCGAAAGGTGGGCGGGTATGCGGGATCCATCGAGCTCCGAGAAATGGACGCACAACACCTCGACTTCCCTGATTCCAACTTCGATACGGTCGTGACGGTCTGCACATTCTGCTCGGTGCCGAAGCCGATTATGGGCCTACGCGAGCTGCATCGCGTGTTGAAGCCTGGCGGACAGTTGCTCATGTTCGAGCACGTTCGTAGTCAGATCGGGCCGCTGGGCGTGTTGATGGACGTCATGACGCCACTCGTAAGCCGGATCGGCCCTGCCCTGAACCGCGATACCGTCGGGAACGTTCAGCAGGCGGGGTTCCGTCTGCGTCGCGTCGAAAACGTCTATCTCGACATCGTGAAGACGATTGAAGCAGTGAAAGGCCCTGCCGTCGTGCAGGCCGATGAGTGAGGGATCCCCATCTCGGACGTAGAAGCGCACGGCAACGACGAAGCGGAAAAAACTGCGGCGATGGCGGCGTTCGCCCGATTTGATGTGGCCTGCACGTTCGGCCCGAGCTTTTGTCTGGGGCAGCTCGGGCGTTTCGTGCGCGACCGTTGCCCGGATCCGAACGAGCACCTGCCGGTGGTGCAGGTCCATCTCGCGGACGGCGAGCCCCTCGATATCCACCACATCATCGGGGTGTCGCCGCGCTGGCTGCAAGGCGACAGTTCTGGTGCGGCAAATGCGCCTGACACCGCGGTTGAACGGGCGGATGCCCTTGAAATCCCCAAATCGCCCTGATCGGCTGTGGCGGGATTGTTGCTGCCTCCCGTCATGGAGGCTGTTATGGGTCGTTCAAGACTGATGATCGCCATCGCCGTGCTCGCCGCTGTCGGTGTTGCGGCACCGGTGCAGGCGCAACGGCACAGGGGCGGCGGCTCGGCTGGACCGGCGCGCGGCGTGTCGCGACCGGGTGGCGCGGTCGGCCGCGCCGTCCCGCGAGACAGCGTTCCTATGAGGCCGCCCGTCACCGGCCCGTATCGCCGGTACGGGCACTACCCGTACTACTCCCCCTACCGAGGCGTCGGTCTCGGGTTCAATCACTACGGGTACCCCTTCGGCTATCTGGGTTACGGGTATCCGGGTTACTCGTATGGCTATGGCTATGGCTACGGCTACGGTGCTGATGGTTCCGGCGGCTACGGTTACGGGAATCCCGGATACATCACGACTGTCCCAAGCCAGGGCTATGGCCGCCTTCGTATCCAAGATGCCCCGCGCGACGCCCAGGTGTTTGCGGACGGGTACTACGTCGGCGTCGTCAACGACTTCGATGGAGCATTCCAATACTTGAATCTCGAGGTCGGTGTGCACCAGATTGAAATCCGCGCGCCCGGGTTCGAGACGCTGACGCTCGACGTGAACGCGCAGCCTGGGCAGACGATCACGTACCGGGCACGGATGCGAGCGCAGCAGCCGTAGTTGGAGCAGCCAGGACGATCGCGCTCAGACGATCGCGGACCAGACATGCAGGTGGGTCGTCGTCGCGAGCACGCTCTGTCACGTCGCGAAACGCGACGAAGTGGTGGTCAGCATGATAAGGCCGGCCCTGCGCGACTGCCTGTTTTCAGACACCCCCTCCGCATTCAGCGCCGCAAATGCCGCAACGCCATCACGTTAACCATGGCGTCGCACGCGAAACCGTTCGAAAACCCGAAAGAAATATAGGCGCACCAAGTTACGCGAGCCGGGCATCACTCTTGCCTTTCTTCGCTCGCATGAAGGGCTTCATCGATCCGTTCAGCGAACCCCAGCGCCAGTCTGGCAAGACGAGCCATTACCTGCTTGGCGGCTGGCGGGACATCCTCGATGACAGTCAGAAACTTCATGACGCCGTGGACAGGCTGCCCGAGCACTGCATGTGCGGCATGGGCGAGGCCCACCTCGGGGGTCGGTGTGCGTGCTGCCTGGAGGGCACGGCTGTTCGAGGCTGCACCGATTGCGACGCGTTGATCGGACAGATCGCCGATCGGGTTGAGGCGCTGCGCGCTGACGACTTGCGATTCTCTGGAGTACTCCGCGACTTCGCGGATCGTCGTCCGGACCACAAGGAGATGCGGGAGGGGCTCGACGACGTGACGCGACGCGCGTCGGGGCTCGTGCGGTTCGTGGAAAGCGTGCAACTTGCCGCCGCCGATTTCCGTCAGGGTTGTCGCGTAGACCAACTGGCCCGCCTCAAAGAGCGCGTCCGCGAGCTTCGAGATGAAGCGAAACGGCTGGATCGGCAGTGGTGAGCGAGAGCGAGACGCCTGTGACGCCCACGAATCGCCCGTCGCCCGCGCACCTACTGATCCTTGTGGCGAGCGTCGCCGCGATCTCCCTGTTGCATTACGCCAGCAACCCGCACTGGCTCGCGGTGCACGAACTGCTCAAGCGCGCGTACTATGTGCCCATCGTCATCGCCGCGACACTCTACGGTGTGACCGGAGGCGTGGCGACGTCGATCTTGGCCACGGTCCTATACCTGCCCCACATTGCGATGGGCGATCAGGGGTGGCCGACCGAATTCGGCCAGTACGCCGAGGTCGTGCTGTTCAACACCGTCGCGCTCGTAACCGGCCTTCTGGCCGATCGGCTTCGCGCTGAACGCAATCGGTACCAGACTGCCGCCGATGAGCTGCAAAGGGCGTATCTGGCGCTGAAGGCTCATACCGACGAGCGCATACGCATCGATCGGTGGGTCACGGTCGGACGTTTGGCCGCCGGGGCGGCCCACGAAATCCGGAACCCCCTCGCCGGCCTGCTCGGTGCCCTCGAGATCCTCGAATCGGAGTTCCCGCCTGGACATCCGAAGGCCGGATTCATCGAGCTTGCCAAGACGGACGTCCGCCGGTTGGAGAACGTCGTCTCGACGTTCCTCGAGTTCGCCCAGCCGGCTCCGCCCGTTTCGCAGGATGTCGGCGTCGGCGCGATCCTCGACGCGGCGTGCCGGCTGACGGCTCCTTCGCTGCTGGCGCGTGGCGTCTCGGTCTCGATCGAGCGTCCAGACGAGGAGCTGTTCGTTCACGTCGACGGCGAACAGTGCGAGCGAGCGCTGGTCGAGGTGCTGCTCGAAGCCGCGGGTTCGATGCGGTTCGGAATCATTGGCATCGCCATCGGGCACAGGAACGGGCGGGCACGAGTCCAGATAGACGTCGCCACTTCGAAGTGGTCCCCCGAGTCAATTCATCACATGTTCGAACCGTTCGCGGGCGATGGCTTGAACGCTGGCCTGGCGCTGGCGGTGGCGAAGCGCCTGGTCGAAAACCAACACGGCACGATCAGCGCTGAACAGGCGGCGGGCGGCGTTCGGATCGTGATCGATCTCCCTCTCGTCGACCGCCATACGTCGTCGACCTCACACAACAACGCATCGGTGCCCGCCGGCGGTGCTGCTACGCGTACGGAGGAGCGTTCCCATGAGGAACAGAAAGCATCGGCATGACTTCAATCGCGACCAGCGGCGCTCCCAGTTTTCGTCGCATGCCAGTCCGCGGCGTGGCCTCTCGTGGACGTGGGTGATTGCCGGGGCGGCGGCGTTGTTCGTGGCGTCGATCGTGTTCGCCGGGTGGGGGCGGGAGGGCGGCGCCGCGGCCCGCGGTCGCCAGTCCGCGGAAGTACTCCAGGCCGGCCAGGATGTCTCGCTGCCGGCGTCGCTCTTCGACGACGGCAATGCCAGGTTTTATCGGTACACGAGTGCAATCGGTCGCGAGATTCGGTTCTTCATCCTGAAAAGCTCGGACGGTGTCATCCGAGCCGCATTCGATGCCTGCGACGTGTGCTATCGCGAGCGGAAGGGGTATCACCGCGAGGGTGACGTGATGGTGTGCAACAACTGCGGCCGCTCGTTCCGGTCGGTTGATGTGAATGTCATCACCGGCGGTTGCAACCCGGGTCCGCTGCATCGCACCATCGACAACGGACGCCTCACGATCAAGACGGCGAGCCTCGACCTTGGGGCGGCGTATTTCTAGTTCTATTGCGGCTGAAGCGGGACACGATGGGCCAGCGAAGCGGAGTGGGTCATGCAGCTTCATGATGTGGCATTCGGTAGTCTGCGGCGCCGTCGTGGACGATTCGCGTTCGTGACCGCCGCCCTTGTCCTCGGCGTCGGCACGGTCGTCGCGCTCATCTCGCTGTCGCGCGCGATGCGCAGCGACGTCAGCGACGAGCTCGATCGGTTCGGGGCAAACATCATCGTGACGCCGAAGGCGACCACGCTCGCGCTCGAATACGGCGGGATGGGCATAGGCGGCCTGACCGTGGACGCACGCGAGCTCCACATGGAGGACGCAGCCCTCATACGAACGATCCCCAACAAACGCAACATCAGCGCGGTCGCGCCGAAGTTGATCGGCACGACGACGATCGGATCAGCCCGCCTGCTGCTTATCGGAGCCTGGTTCGACCAGGAGCCCGGGATCAAGGGCTGGTGGAAGGTTGAAGGATGCTTGCCGAAGCAGCCGAATGAAGCGCTGCTCGGCAGCGAGGCCGCGCAACTCACCGGCAGGCGGTCGGGCGATACGGTGACGATTGGCGGGCGCGCGTTGAACATCACCGGTGTCCTCGCGCAGACCGGGTCGATCGACGATCAGGCTGTGTTTGCGGAGCTGGATCTCGTGCAGCAGACACTGGGGCGACCGAATGCGATCAGTCTGATCGAGGTGAGCGCGCTGTGTCGCGGGTGCCCGATCGACGATATTGTGAAACAAATTGCCACTGTGCTTCCGCATGCGCGCGTCGCACCGATCATGCAGGCCGTGGCGGCCCGAGAGCAGGCGGTCCTCCAACTGACCCGCTTCGGTTACGCGGTGTCAGTGGTCGTGCTTTTGGTTGGCGCACTCGTCATCATGACGACGATGATGGCCTCGGTCACCGAGCGGACCCAGGAGATTGGCATACTGCGCGCGGTCGGCTTCCGACGTTCGCACATCGCCGGGATCGTGCTGATTGAAGCCGGTGCGGTCAGTGCGCTCGGCGGACTGCTTGGGTGGCTCGCCGGTGTGGCGGGCGCCCGTGCGTTCGGCGCGACGGTCGCACACGTGTCCACGGCGGTCATCATCGATCCGTGGCTGGCCATCGGCGCCGTCGTCGTCGCAACCGCGATCGGTGTGTGCAGCAGCATTTATCCAGCGATCAAGGCCGCGCAGCTCGATCCGGCGCAGGCTCTCCGCTACATGTAGGTGTTCAATGGCGCTCGTGGAACTTGTGCAGCTCGAAAAAACCTATCAGTTCGGGTCATCGCCCGTGCCCGCTGTGAAGGGCGTGGACCTGGCGATTGACGAAGGGGAGTTCGTGGCGCTGATGGGCCCGAGTGGTTGCGGGAAAAGCACGCTGCTCGGCCTCGTCGGCGCGATGAGTCCGCCTACGAGTGGCCGCGTGATCGTCGATGCCATCGACGTGTATGGGCTGGATGCGGAGCGGCGCGCCGATTTTCGGCGGGAGTATCTGGGCTTTGTGTTTCAGCAGTTGTATCTGGTGCCGTACCTGACGGCCGTTCAGAACGTCATGTTGCCGTTGGCGGCATCTCGTGTGCGGAACGCCGAGCAACGCGACATGGCTGCCGACGCGTTAACGCGGGTCGGCCTCGGTGACAAACTCGATCGGCTACCGCGCGACCTGTCGGGTGGCGAGCAGCAGCGCGTGGCGATCGCGCGCGCCATCGTCAATCGGCCGCCGCTCCTCCTCGCCGACGAACCGACGGGCTGTTTGGATACGGCCACCGGGCGGGAAATTCTGGATTTGTTTCTGCGCCTGCGCGACGGCGGGTTGACCGTGCTGCTAGTGACGCACGACCCCTCGATTGGTGCGTTGGCGGACCGTCTGGTGCGGATGCGCGACGGCGCGTTGATCGAGAACGACGAACTGTCCACGGTCATGCACTGACACGCATGGCGATGTTGCTGAATGAAGGGTCATGCCGAACGTTCTCGCTGATGGGCGGCTGTTCGCCGGCTGGACTCCCAAGCGCCTGGCGGGCGAGAGACGTGCTCCACAACGCGGATGGGCCGGCGGCGCCTCCGTGGGCGTGCATGTTGCTGGCGCTGCTGCTCCTCGCATTCCTGGTGGCGCCTGCGCCTGTCAGAAAGCCATTGCCCGAGTTGACCGTCACCACACCTGCCGTCGCGATCAGTCTCAAGGATCTGCCCTTCGTCTTCACGCCGGCCGCCCGACCGGGCGGCGGCGGAGGAGGGGGGGGCGGCGCGCATCAGAAAGCTCCGGTGCCGAAGGCGCACGGCCGCGGTGACGATCGCGTCACGATTCCGGTCACACGACTGCCGTCCGAGCTGGCGCCGTTGACCGGGAAGGAACTGCCGTTCCAAGCGCTCAACATTCCGGCAAAACCGCTCGCATCGGGCGCGGACGTGATCCTCGGCCTCCCGATGGGCGCGGAAGGCGCACCCTTGTCGCGCGGACCCGGGAACGCGCTTTTGCATCCCCTCGACCATATCCCCTTTTTCTATAGCGAAGATTAAATCTTATTAATCCAGCGCCGCTTCCGTCCCCAGGCTCGAAGCGTGCAGTACGATCATGGTCGGTATGCGTCTGAAAACGATTCTCGTCCTACTTGGTGCAGCGCTCCTTACCGGCGTCGTCGTCGTGGTCGCCGCCGTTCGCACTATCAACCGGGGCTTCAGCGCGCGCGAGCAGCCCTCCGCCGCTGAGGCGGTGGCGGCGCGCATGATGCGACGTCTGGCCGCGCCTCGGCGTTCGAAGAGCCTGGTCAATCCCGTCTACCCGTCGGATGAAGTGTTCGCCGATGCCCGTGCGCATTTCGCGGATCACTGCGCCACCTGTCACGCCAACGACGGAAGCGGCAACACGACCATTGGCCGCAACCTCTACCCCAAAGCGCCAGACATGCGGCTCGATGCGACGCAGTCACTCACCGACGGCGAACTCTACGCCATCATTCAGGACGGCATCCGCCTGACGGGTATGCCGGCGTGGGGCAAAGAAGGCGATGAGAATGACGAAGATAGCTGGAAGCTCGTGCATCTGATCCGGCATTTCAAAGACCTGACGCCGGAGCATTTGAAAGAAATGCAGCGGTTGAACCCGAAGAGTCCTGACGAGCTCGACGAGGAACGCCAGGAACAGGAGTTCTTGAGCGGCAGCGATGCTCCGACCGGCGAGGCGAAACCCGAACCGATGTCGCCGCATCACACGATGAACTGAGGAGGAGGATGATGATGAAACGTGTGCTGGGATTTGTTGCAGCTTTCTTGATCGTCGGCGCCGTCGGCGTTCGTGCGCATGGGGACGCTATTCACGTCCGCGGTACGGTGACCCACATCGCCGGCCAGTCGGTCACGATCCAGCCGACCACCAAGGGTGCAAAGGCGCTGACATTCACCGTCGCCGATCACACCGAGATCGACAAGGCCGGCAAGGTGGCCGCGCTGAAGGATCTCACTGTGGGCGACCGCGTGGCGGTCGAGATGCCGAAGGGCAAGACCGAAGCGGAGTCGATCAAGATCGGCGTGGCCGCTCCCTCGAAGCCGGCGGCGGCTGCGGACCATAAACACAAGGGCTAACGGAGGTCATCCGCACGTGAACTCAAAACGCAGAAACTTCCTCCGTGGTCTGATGTCCGCCGCCGGCGTGGCGACGGCGTCGGCCGCGTACGCTCAGCACGAGCATTCCGTCGCCCGCCCGCAGGACGCGTCGAAGGCGCCGCAGGCCGCGGGTCCCGTGCCGCCAGACAAGTTGGGTCCGGGCGTTGTGCGTGTGGTCACGCCCGATGTGCCGAACCTGCCGTGGCGGCTGGAAGACGGCGTGAAAGTGTTTGAAATTGCCGCCGAGCATGTGCGTACCGAATTTGTCCCGGGCCGCATCGTCGATGCCTGGGGTTTCAACGGCAGCGTGCCGGGCCCGACGATTCAGGTCAACGAGGGCGATCGGGTCCGGCTGATCGTGGAGAACCGGCTCCCTGAGGGCTTTTCGATGCACTGGCACGGTCTCGAGATCCCAAACGAGATGGACGGCATGCCCGGCATTTCGCAGGATCTGATCGCCCCGGGCGGCACATTCGCGTACGAATTCACGCTCCATCAGAACGGCACATTCTTCTACCACTCCCACATGGCGATGCAGGAAATGATGGGCCTGATCGGCATGTTCGTCATCCACCCGCGTCGCGCCCACACCCCACACGTGGACCGCGACTACGCGATCGTCATGCAGGAGTGGGCGATCCTTCCGAACAACACCATCCCCAATACGTTGTCGATGGAATTCAACTGGCTGACGTTCAACGGGAAGGCCGGCCCGGCGATGACGCCGCTGCTGTGCAAGGTCGGCGAGCGCGTCCGCATCCGCCTCGTCAACCTGGGAATGGATCACCACCCGATCCATTTGCACGGGCATCAGTTTTATGTCACCGGCTCGGAAGGTGGGCGATATCGTAGGACGGCTGAGGAGCCGGGAAACACCGTCCTCGTCGGCGTCGCCCAAGCCCGGGATATCGAATTCGTGGCGAACAATCCGGGCGACTGGCACCTGCACTGCCATCTCCCGCATCACATGATGAACCAGATGGCGTCGATGGTCGGCCCGATGATGTCGGGCGGCATGACGTCGGGCGGGATGAGGTCCGGATCCATGAACAGCGGCATGGGGATCCTCACATCCGGCGGCGCGTTGAGCGAGAACGCCGGACCGGCGTTCGGCCGGACCATCGGTACGGGCTCGGAGGCCGAGCGTGCCATGCCGAACATGCCGCTCGGCACTCCGCCGCCGACACTGGTGCAGCCGCCGCGCGGCGCGCCCAACGGTGATCTGTTTCCGGGCTTTCCGCAGGACATGTTCATGGTGATGGACGAGGCAGTGGCGAAGCCGGAGACGTACGGTCTGCGTCCCAGCTGGACGGGGGGGATGATGGGGATGATGACGCTGGTCCGCGTGCTCACGCCGGCGCTGTTCGACAAGATCGCCGAGCTCAAGGCCGAGCAGGCGCGCAAGGCGGCGCGATGAGGCCGCGCGCGATCGTCGTCGCCGTCATCTGCGCCACGATCGCGGCGACTTCCGTGTCGCTGCGTGGTCAGATCATGCCGGCGCCGCAGGCCATGCCCGCCCGGCCGACGCTGACGCTCGCGGATCTCGAGCGCATGGCGCTCGATCACAACCCCACGCTTCCGCAGGCCGCGTCTGAAATCGAGGCGGCGCGCGGGCGCGCGAAGCAGGCCGGACTCCTGCCGAATCCGACCATCGGGTACTCGGGCGACGAGATCAGCGGCGGTCCGGTCATTCGCGGCGGCCAGCACGGGCTGTTCGTCGATCAAACGATTCCGCTGGGCGGCAAACTCGGCTTGAGCCGCCGCATCTTCGAGCAGCAGACGACCGAAGCCGAAGCGTTGCGCGACGTGCAGCGGCAGCGTGTCGTGAATGACGTCCGCGCCCTCTATTACGGCGCCCTCGCGGCCGAGCGTCGCGTTGACCTGAGACGGGAACTCGCCCGGATTGCGGATGAAGCCGTCGGCGTCTCGCGACAACTGTTCAACACTGGCGCGGCAGATAGTCCCGATGTCCTCTCGTCCGAGATCGAAGCGCGTCAGACGCAGCTGGTGCTCGAGGCGGCGCTCAATGATCGCTTTCGCGTCTGGCGCCAGCTCGCGGCGCTGGTCGGTGACGCCTCGCTGACGCCAGGCCCGCTCGAGGGATCCCTCGACGCGCCGATTCCCGAGCTGCAGCGGGATGTGGTGCTGCGACAGATCCTCAGTGAGAGTCCCGAGCTGAAAGCCGCTCACGCGAACGTTGATCGGGCGCAGGCTGCGCTCTCGCGCGCGCGCCGCGAGCCGATCCCAGATCTCGTGGTTCGCGGCGGTTCACGGTACAACCGCGAGATCGTCGAGAGCGCCGGTCGCTCCATCGGATGGCAGGCGTTCATCGACGCCGGCCTCGTCATCCCGTTGTTCAACCGGAATCCCGGTGGCATTGCGGAAAGCGGCGCCGAGCTCGGTCGTGCCCAGCGTGAGGTGACCAGGCTCGAGCTGTCGCTGCAGTCACGCGCCGCCGATGTGTTCGACGAGTATCTGACGAATCTGCGCTATGCCGAGACGTATCGGCGCGACATCATCCCGCGAGCCGAGGAATCGTATCGGCTGTACCTCGCGCGCTATCGCGAAATGGGCGCCGCGTATCCCCAGGTGCTGGTGGCGCAGCGCACGTTGTCTCAGGTGAGCGAGGACTACGTCAGATCGGCCGAGATGGCGTGGATGGCGTCCGTGCGGTTGCAGGGCTTGCTTCTTGGTGGGGGGCTCGACGCGGCGCCGCGCGTCGGGGAGGTGGCGCCCGCCGGTCAATCCGGCGCGTCCGACGGCCGCATGGGCGGGATGGGTATGGGCGCCATGAGTGGCGTGCGCCGGCAGTAGTACGTGTTCGCAGAGGATCTCATGATGAATGCCAGGATTGTCACGATCGCGATCGGGGCTGCCGTGCTGTTGGTGTCGCTCTCGCCCACCTGTGCGCAAGCCCAGGCGCATCAAATGCCAGGTACTGCGCCAGGCGCCGGCGCCGACACCGGTTCGTGCGGACAGAATTCGCAAGCGGTGACTCGCACCCTCGATGCGGCCAACGCCAGAATTGAAGACGCACGACAAAGCAATGACGCAGCGACGCTGCGCGCGGCGGTGGGCGATCTGCAAGTCTCGTTCGCGCAGATGAAGACGCAGCTCGCTGACTGCGTGGCGCTGGCCGCCGGTGGCGGCACGATGGGAAACATGGCCGGGATGGATCACTCGAAGATGCCGACGGCCCCGACGCAGGCCAAGGCGGCCGGCGCACCAGCGAACGCGGCGCCCGCCGCCGTCGTGACGTTCACGGTACGCACCGATCCGGCGCCGCCCCGCCGCGGCACGAATGATTTCGAAGTCACGCTGAAAGATGCCGAGGGGAAGCCGATCATCGACGCCGCCGTGTCTGTGGCGTTCTACAGGCCTCCGATGCCCTCGATGAACATGCCGGAAATGCGAGCGGCCGCGCAACTGACGTCCACCGGAGGCGGCGTCTACACGGGCAGCGCGACGATTGGCATGTCGGGAGACTGGGACGTGACGATCACGGTGGCGCGCAAAGGGCAGACGCTTGGCGCGAAGAAGATCAAGCTGGCCGTGAAGTAAGGCGGTTGCACGGAATCGTTCCGCCGCACATCCTCCGCCTGCGTCCCGTCGCGCGACTCGTTACTTCGACGCCCGGGCCACAGCCGTTCGAACCCTCGGCTTCTCACCAGATTCAACCCACGCAAACAGCAATTCGTTCCCTCGCCGGGCCAGTCGTGGGTAGCCGCTCGAACGGCCGGCCGAGATTCCCGAAACGGCGATTGATGGCGACCGCGCACCGCCGCGCTCAGCGCGACGCATGCGGAATTCCGATCGTTGGTCGGCGAACTCAATCCACGTCACTGCCGCTGATCCGTCGGCGAGCAGTTCGATATCGACGCGTCCGACCGCGCCCGCGTCGTCGATGCGCACCGGAGGCCCAAATGTGGCTCCCGAATCGGACGAGAAGGCGGCGTAGACGTGGCCCTCGTTGCCGACGGCGGTGAACCAGGCGATCGCGACGTCACGACCATTCGCGCTCAGCGCTGGCCCGTTCACGGGACAGGCGGCAATGCGCCAATTGTCGTCATGCACGGATCGTGGCTCGGTCCATGTGCCCGCGACCATTCGCGACACGTAGATGTCGCGAACCTCGTCGGTTGTGCGATTTCGGTAGGCGACGATCGGACCGTCCGTGGTGACCGCCGTCGCCGAGGGGCAGCACTCGCAGACGCGATCGTCAATCAACATCTCCGAGGCCTGATTCCCGTCCGGGCCGAACAGCGCGCCTCGAAGGCTCATCGCCCCGGCGTCCATGCCTTCGTGCGCGCCTTCCTTCATCTGACGTCCGTCGAGCCACACGACGCCCACGCCCTGGCCGGGCATTGGAAACAGCGATGCGAAGCCGTGCTCCGTGCGCGTCCCATCGTGGTGAGGCGTGACCGATGCCGACCATGTGCGTCCTTCGTCTCTCGAAAAGGCGACGCGCACATCGTAGGCGTAGGTGCTTGCGGCGCTCTTCTGAAGCCAGTGGGCCGCCAGCGATCCATGCTGGAGAGGGACGACTGAAGGC
>JAYVMG010000170.1:0-11697 GCA_043759095.1 Acidobacteriota bacterium
CATGGACCCTCTCGCTGGCTCGCAGTGGAGCGCTCCCGCCACGGTGGCGGGATTCGCGCGGTCGGCGCCGAATGCCGTCCTTCTGTCTTTCGCTGAGCAGGAGCTGAAACGGTCGACAGGCGCGCAGGCGCTCGATATCGGCTGCGGCGCGGGGCGCAATGCGCTGCCGCTCGCGCGCCTGGGCTGGAGCGTGCTGGGCGCCGACCTGTCGTGGCCAATGCTCTCCGCCGCTGCCAACCGTGCGCGCGAGGAACACCTCGATAACCGGTTTCGCGGAGTTCTTGCGCCCATGGAGAGCCTGCCGGCGCGAGATCGCAGCGTCGATCTCGTGATTGCTCACGGCATCTGGAATCTCGCGCGGTCCGCCACCCAGTTTCGACAGGCTCTCGATGAAGCGGCTCGGGTCGCACGCCCCGGTGCGGGACTGTTCGTGTTCACGTTCTCGCGAAACACCCTTCCGCCGGAAACGAAGCCGGTGGCCGGCGAGTCCTTTGTTTTCACCGAGTTCTCCGGCGAGCCACAATGCTTTCTCACCGAGAGTCAACTCGACGCAGAACTCGCTCGCGCTGGCTTCGTGCGGGATTCCGCTGTGCCTTTCCACGAATACAACCTCCCGACACCGGGGCTGCTTTCGACGGGTAAGGCGCCGGTGATCTACGAGGCGTCTTTCCGTCGCGAGGTCCATTAAGTCGGCACGCGAAGTTCGGGCATTGGACGCGCGGTGAACAGCCGCCGGCACGGCTTCGCGATCCATCGCGCCCAATACGCCGACCGCCCCACCCGTGCGCTGTCGGTCGCAATGCCCGTGTTGGCGTACATCTGCCGGTACAACTTCGAGATGAGCACGAACGCCAGGCGCGACTTGAGCGATTGCACACACTGCGCGCGCGCCCAGACGTTGCGCAGGCTGTAGAAGCGATCCCAGGCGCCCTGTGTTCCGCGCCGGATGTCGTCGGCGGACATGGCGGGATGCGGCGTGTAGACCTTCGGCCGCTGCTCCTGCGGAATCAACCAGTGCCGCGTCAGCGGCGCCCCCGCGATCCTCGTCGGATCGTTGGCCATCGTCTTTTCCCAGGCGGCGAAATCGGTCGTGCCGGGAAACGGCGTGAGCATGACGAACTGCGCGAAGGTGACGCCCGACTGCTCCGCCACCAAGACCGTCGCGTCGAACGTGCTCTGCCGGTCGCTCGGCAACCCGAAGATAAACGAGCCGAGCACGTGGACGCCGTGATGCCTGAATGCGCGTAGTCGATCGATCAGTTGATCGCCGGCGGCGTTGAAGCCCTTATGCACGTCCTTCAGGCCTTCCGGCGTCACGGACTCGACACCGACCAGCGCACCCTTGATGCGCGCCCTGCTCATGGCGTCCAGAAACTCAGGATCTTCGGCCGCCTCCATCGTGATCTGCGTGAAGAAGACCATGTCGTCCGGCAGCGCGGCGAGGCGACGCATCAGTTCGAACCGCTCTGTGCGGATCGCGCTCAAGGTCAGGAATTGCGATTGGTCGGTCCGGCGCGACGCCATCTGCAAATCGGTCAGCGTCACGGGATAGAAGTTGTCGTCCGCCAGCGCGATAAAGCGGAAACCGCGACGCCTCAGCTCGACGACCTCTTCGACGACCATGTCGCTCATTCGCTGACGCGGGCGCTGGCCGTCGGTCTTCCACACGGAGCAGAACGAACAGTGCTTCGGGCAGCCACGCACGGTCTGGACCGACGCCCACATGTAGCGGTCCGACGGCATCAGATCCCAGCGCGCGGGCAGCAGATGCTCGGGCTCGACCTGGCCGCCTTCGTACACCGGCGCGCAGTGTCCCGCCGCGCAGTCGTCCAGCACGTGCGTCCATGCGAGATCGCCGTCGCCCTTCACGACCGCATGTGCGCCGCCAAGGTCGCGCGCTTCTTCGGGGAACAGTGTCGCGTGAATCCCGCCAAAGACGACGATGGCGCCGGCCGCGCGCGCCAAGATCCCGATCTCATACCCACGCAGCGCGTTGCCCGTATGGATCCCGATGCCGACGATGTCGCCGGGGGTGATGATTGCGGGATCCAGCGGCTCGAGGGTCTCGTCCGTGATCACCGGATCGCCGAACCGGGCCGGCGTCGCTTGCGCCAATACGTACAGCCACCGTGGCGTGATGACGCCGATCCCGAACGATACGTGGCTTGGATTGATGAGGTGAATGCTCATAGGAGAGTGGTCAAGGGGCTGCCTCGAGGGATCGGTTCAGCAACCGGATCAGTGATGGCGCACGTGGAAGAAAATCGGCCAGCGTGTGCTCGTCGAGTACGCCGAGAAAAGCGCGTTGCGCGCGTTTCAACGCACTCTTCAAACCGCAGGCGGGTTCGATGGGGCACGTGTTGCGAGCCATGTCGAAGCACTCGACCAGATCCCAATTCGGTTCGGTGGTCCGGATCAGTCTGCCGACGTTGATCTGAGCGGGCGCCCGGTTCAGCCGCAGGCCTCCCCGACGGCCTCGTACGCTGGACACGAGCCCTTGCTCGACGAGCAACTGCACGACTTTCACCATGATGTGCGGTGACACCCTGTAGGCGCGACTCATTTCCGCGACCGATACGGTGCGTCCTTCGTTCAGCGCCAGATACAGCAGCACCCGCAGCGAATAGTCCGAGAACTTCGTCAGATGCACGCGATGGTCTCCACGGATGCGCCATCATAATATTAAATATGTATTTTCAATATATATTTCTACCGCCATGGCTGGGTCGGCTCACCCTGAGCGCGGTGGCCTGGCACTCACCTATACTGCTGCCGTGACGCACTCCCCTCGCGCTGACGTCGCTCGCGCAACCGGATGGGGCGTGCTCGTGGCGTCCCTCGTCCTCGCCGGCATCTATTTCGGGAGCCGACGCTTGCGGGACTTCGACGCCGCCCTTGTTCCGTACGCGGGCGCCAGCGTGTTTTCCGCCTTCGGTATCGGTTACCGGTATTCGATGTGGTTGACGAAACCGCCGACGCGGCTCTTCTGGCGACGGGGTTGGCGGCTATTCTTCGCGCCGGCCCGCGTGGCGCAGAACCTCGCGCGCCTCGGCGCTCTCTTTGCGGTGAACATCGTCGCGCAGCGCTTCATCGAGAAGCGGTCGCCGCTGCGGTGGGCGGCGCACTTCTGCATCTTCTGGGGCTGCATCCTCGCCGCGGCGGTGACGTTTCCGCTGTCGTTCGGCTGGGTGCATTTCGAGACCGCGGGGGCGGCGCTGGAGCGCTATCAGGCGTTCGTGTTCGGCCTGCGCGTCTTCACGTTCGATCTCGACAGCCCGATGGCGCCGCTGGTCTTCAATGTGCTCGACATCTCGGCCGTGCTCGTGATCGCGGGGGTGTCGATGGCCATGTGGCGGCGCAGCCGCGATCGCGGCGCCCTCGCCGTCCAGCAGTTCGGCGCCGACCTGCTGCCGCTGGTGATGCTGTTCGCGGTGTCGATTACGGGCGTCTTCCTCACCGTCTCGACCCACCTGATGCGCGGGCTGCACTTCGTCTTCCTGTCGCAGCTGCACGCCGTCACGGTCATCTTCACCCTGCTGTATCTGCCGTTCGGTAAGTTCTTCCACATCTTCCAGCGACCCGCGCAGCTCGGCGTGGCCTACTACCGCGAGGCCGGCGCACACGGGGAGCCCGCACACTGCGCGCGATGCGGCGAGCCGTTCGCGTCTCGCATGCACATCGACGATCTCAAGCAGGTCGAGCGCGAACTCGGGATCCGGTACGACGCGGTCCAGGTCAACGGAGACGCCACACGCCCCGAAGGCGCACACTTCCAGGATGTCTGCCCGGCCTGCCGCCGCAAACACCTCGCGTTGACACAGGACGCGCTCTGGAGGCGCGGCGCGTAATGGCGAGACTGCCCGCGTCGATCTCGGACCTGGTGGCGCAATTCGGCCCGCACCTCAATCGGGAGCCGGCCGGAGGCTGGCGCACGACCGGCGACCCGGACCGCGTCGTGCCGACGCACTGCTGCTTCTGCGGACAGCAGTGCGGCATCCAGCTCAAAGTCAAGGACGAGAAGATCATCGGCTTCGAGCCGTGGGAGGAATTCCCTTTCAATAAGGGGAAGCTCTGTCCCAAAGGCGTGAAGCGTTACATGCAGGATGAGCATCCCGATCGGCTGCTGACGCCGCTCGCGCGCGACGAGGCGCGCGGCTTCCAGCCCATCGACTGGGACACGGCTCTCGATCGCACCGCGCGCGAGATCCAGCGGATCCAGTCGGCGTACGGACGCGACGCGTTCGCCGTGCTGACCGGCGCCTCGCTCACCAACGAAAAGGCGTACCTGATGGGCAAGTTCGCACGGGTGGCCGTGCGGACCGCGAACATCGACTACAACGGCCGGCTCTGTATGGTGTCGGCCGCCGCCGCGTCAAAGAAGATTCTCGGCATCGATCGAAGCGCCAACCCGTGGAGCGACATCCCGAAGGCGAAGGTGATCCTCGTCGCGGGGGCGAACATCGCTGAGTGCGCCCCGATCACCACAGACTATCTCTGGCAGGCTCGGGAGAACGGCGCCAAGCTGATCGTGCTCGACCCGCGCATGACGCCGATCGCGCGCACCGCCGACCTCTTCATCCCGGTGCGCTCGGGTGGTGACATCGGTGTCTTCTACGGGATGCTTCACGTGATGGTTCAGCGCGGTTGGATCAATCGCGACTTCATCGCCGCGCACACCACCGGCTGGGATGCGGTGGAGGCGATCGTCGAGCGCTACACGCCCGAGTACGCTGCGCGCATCGCACACGTGCCCGCGTCGATGATTGTGCGCGCGGCCGAGATGTGGGGACCGGCCGAGACGAGTTTCCTGCTGCACGCCCGCGGCATCGAGCATCACTCCAAGGGTGTCGAGAACTGCATGGCCGCGATCAATCTGGTGGTGGCCACTGGCCGCATCGGGCGCGAAGGCTGCGGCTACGCCATGATCACCGGCCAGGGAAACGGCCAGGGCGCACGCGAGCAGGGGCAGAAATGCGATCAGCTCCCCGGGGCGCGCGACCTCGAGAACCCCGCGCACCGCGAATACATCGCCGGCGTGTGGGGCGTCGAGGAATCGACCATCCCGCACACCGGATTGTCGGCCGTGCCGATGCTCGAAGCGATCCACGACGGTCGCATCAAGGGCCTGCTGCTGCTGTGTTTCAATCCGGCGGTGTCGCTGCCCGACGGCGACTTCATTCGCGAGGCGCTGGAACGTCTCGAATTTTTCACCGTCATCGACTTCTTCATGTCGGAGACGGCCCGCTACGCCGACATCGTGCTGCCCGGCTCGCTGATGGAGGAAGACGAAGGCACGACGACCAACGTCGAGGGACGCGTGATCCATCACCGGCAGGTCGTCCAGCCACCGGCGGGCGCGCGCCAGGACTGGCGGATCATCTGCGATCTCGCGCAGCGGCTCGGCGCCGGCGACAAGTTCGCGTACCAGTCGACGCACGACATCTTCGAAGAGGTGCGCGTCGCCTCGAAGGGCGGCGTCGCCGACTACGCCGGCATCACGTGGGAGCGCATCGACCGCGAGATGGGTGTGTTCTGGCCGTGCCCGTCGATCGATCATCCCGGCACACCGCGGCTGTACGAAGGGTGGCAATTCGGCCACCCCGACGGCAAAGCGCATTTTCAGCCGGCCGACTGGCGCCCCGCCGCCGAAGAGCCCGACGCGGAGTACCCGATCGTGCTGACGACGGGGCGCGTGGTGTCACAGTATCTGTCGGGCACGCAGACGCGTCGCATCGGCGCGCTGGTCGACCAGTACCCGGAGCCGCTCTGCGAGATCCACCCGCGCCTTGCAGACTCGCTCGGGATCGCTGATGGTGACTTCGTCCGGGTCGAGAGCCGCCGCGGCGCGGTGGTCGTCCGCGCGCTGGTGGTCAAGACCATCCGCCCCGACACGGTGTTCCTCCCGTATCACTGGCCGCTCGACAGGTCCGCGAACAACTGCACGATCCGCGCGATCGACCCCATCTCGAAGATTCCCGAGTTCAAGATCTGCGCGGTGCGCGTCTCCAAGGCGACGGAGCCGACCGGTGAGTGAACTCGCCTTCTTCATCGACTACTCGAGATGCATCGGGTGCCAGGCGTGCGTGCAGGCGTGCGGTGAGTGCGACACGCACCGGGGACACTCGCTCATTCATCTCGAAACCATCGAGCGCCGAGACAGCGTGCAGACGGCGCCACAGGTGTGCATGCACTGCGAGGATCCCATCTGCGCGCAGGTCTGCCCGGCGGACGCCATCAAGCAGACGTCAGACGGTGTCGTCCACAGCTCGCTGAAACCGCGCTGTATCGGCTGCTCGAACTGCGTGCTCGCCTGTCCGTTCGGCGTGCCGAAGTACGAGAGCGACGCCGATCAGATGATGAAGTGCGACATGTGCTACGACCGCACAAGCACCGGGCGGCGCCCGATGTGCGCGACGGTCTGTCCCTCGGGAGCCCTGGCGTTCACGACGATCGAAGAGATTATGCGGACGCGTCAAGGCCACGCGGTCAACGACTGGCAGTTCGGCGACCAGCACGTGCGCACCAAGGTGTACGTCCTCGTGCCGACGGAAGTCACCCACGTCGACGTGGGCGTGATCCCGCTCAGTTCACTCAGGAGAGGATCGCCACCGCCGGTCGATCCCTACGATGTCGCCGCGCTGTTGGAGGGCTGCTGATGGCTGACGACCGTCCACGTTGGCGCGAGGATTTCCCTGTCCGGTGGGACGAAGACAATTACATGACGCGGCGGGAGCTCGCCAAGTTCATGACGCTCGGATCAGGTCTGCTCGCCGGTGTCAGTGGGCTGATCGCGTTCATCGGCATCACGGGGCGGATACCCACCACACCGATCAAGAGAATCGCCGCTGCGGACGAGGTCGCGCCTGGCGGCTCGCTGCTGTTCCGTTATCCGACCGACGACGACCCGTGCATTCTGGTGCGCGACGCGTCTGGCAGGTTCGATGCGTTCTCCCAGGTCTGCACGCATCTCTCGTGCGCGATCGTCCACCGGCCCGGCGATCAGGCCCTCGCGTGTCCGTGCCACAACGGATCGTTTTCCTCCAGTGACGGCCGGCCGCTGGCCGGACCACCGACGCGGCGCCTGCCTCGCATCGTCATCGAACAGCGTGGCGCGGAGATCGTGGCCACCGGCATCGAGGTGTGAATATGGAGACGCGCCAACAAGGTGTGCCCCTGTTCTCCGCGGTGCTCGTCCTGATCGCGATTCTCGTCGTGATTCAGTTGTGGCTCGTGGCGGCGGCGGTCGACGCTCTCCTGGCGCGCCAGACGACCGTGCTCGTGCCGACGGCCATCGCGTCGATCGGACTCTTCGCGTTGAGCGGTGGCCTGCTGTGGTACGTCATGTCCTTCGACGCGCGATTGCGCCACTGGAATCGACGTGGC
Organism: Acidobacteriota bacterium; assembly: GCA_043759095.1. Classification (GTDB taxonomy): domain Bacteria; phylum Acidobacteriota; class Vicinamibacteria; order Vicinamibacterales; family CAVVIG01; genus CAVQFC01. The sequence goes on from JAYVMG010000170.1 coordinate 7,384, forward strand.
TGAGCGCCCGGTCGGCCGCCGGCCGCTCGTCGTCCAGGAGCCAGAGGTCACGCGCAGTCTCGCGACGCGATTCCAGATCGCGCATTTGCTGCGGCGCTATCCGGAGCGCCACGTCTGGGCGCTCTTCATGTTCCTGAACGGGTTCGCGACGATTGCGCTCCTGTCCGCGGTCGCCATGGTCTCGCGTACGCCGTTCGTGTTTCCGTCGCTCGGCCCGACGGCGTTCCTCTTCTTCTTCACGCCGCGCGCGCCGGCGGCGAGCCCCAGGAACACGATCTACGGACACGCGATCGGCATCCTCTGCGGCTACGGCGCGCTCTGGTTGTTCGGCCTGCAGCACGCGCCTCCGGCGATGGCAACGGGCGTCTCCGCCGCGCGCATCGGTGCGGCGGCGCTCTCCCTGGCATCGACCGGGGCGCTGATGATTCTGCTGAAGGCGGCGCACCCGCCGGCCGGCGCGACGACGCTCATCATCTCGCTCGGGATCGTCACGCAACCGTTCCATCTGGTCGTGATCGAAATCGCTGTGGCCATTCTCACGCTGCAGGCGATCGCGATTAACCGGCTCGCCGGGATCGACTATCCGTTCTGGGCGCTGCGAGAGGGTCCGCGCTGACGTGATCGCCTCACCGCCACCGCGCACCCGGTTGCCACCACGCCTCCTCCCCGTCCTCTATTTCGGGGTCGCCCATATCGCGCTGGCGCTGGCGTGTCTGGCGGTCGCGCTCGATCCGCGCGGCGTGTCGGGCTTTTTCTATCACGCGCGGATGCTCGGGATCGTGCATCTGGTGACGCTGGGCTGGATTACCGCCTCCATCCTCGGCTCGCTGTACATCGTCGGCCCGATCGCCTTGCGGATGTGGATCCCGGCGACATGGCTGGATTACACCGCGTTTGCGCTCGTCTTCATCGGCGTTGCCGGGATGGTGACGCACTTCTGGATTCAGGAATACGGCGGTATGGCGTGGTCGGCCATCACCGTCGGGGCGGGCATCATGACGGTGGGCGTTCGCGTCGCCGGGCGCCTGCGCCACGCATCGCTGCCGCGCGCCATCAGCGCGCACATCATGCTGGCGTTTCTTAACATCGGTGGCGCCGCCACTCTGGGCGTGCTCATCGGGTTCGATAAGGTCTATTTCTTTCTGCCGGGGTTCGTGCTGACGAACGTCTTCGCCCACGCGCACCTGGCCGCGATCGGCTGGGCCTCGATGATGGTGATCGGCGTCGCATACCGGCTGCTGCCAATGGTCTTGCCGGCGGCGATGCCGAAGGGGCCAAGCCTCTGGATCAGCGCGGTGCTCCTCGAGGCAGGCATTGCCGGGGTGTTCGTGACCCTGCTGTTTCGCAGTTCGCTCGTGTGGATGTTCGCGCTGATCGTGATCGCCGGGTTCGCGGCATTCCTCTCGCACGTCGTCTGGATGCTGCGGCGCCCGCGTCCCCGGCCGCCTGGCCTGCGCCGGCCAGATCCAGCCGTTCTCCATGCAACCGCATCCTTCGTCTGGCTCGCGGTCGCCTCCGGGCTTGGCGTCTGGCTCACACTCGCGCCGCCTTCGTCCGGTATGCTGCGCGTGGCGATGGCGTATGGCGTCTTCGGCCTCGTCGGATTTCTGGCGCAGATGGTCGTCGGGATGGAAGGGCGATTGCTGCCGATTTTCGCGTGGTATTGGGCGTACGCGAACACCGGCTACAAGGGACCCGTGCCTTCCCAGCACGAGATGCCCTGGCGAAATGGGCAGGAGCTCGTGTTCGTGCTGTGGCTCTTCGGCGTCCCCGCGCTGGCCGGCGGCCTCGCCTTTGACGCGGTCCCGTTCGTCAGTGCTGCGGCGTGGTGTCTGCTGGCCGCCACATTGCTCGACGCCGTGAGCCTGGCGCGCATCCTGCGACACGCGTTTCTCACGCCGTCTCCGGCGCCGCTTTGAACACGAGGCGAGTGGCGACGCGCCTGGATGATGGCGCCGCGCGGCACAGGCGGTCAGTTCACGTCAGGCCGGCGGTGTCTGACGTCCGAACACACGCACCCTGAGTCCGGACCCGAGGACGCGCTCACGCCGCTGCTCTGCGTCGAGGATGCGGGCGCGCGCGGTGAGCAGATCGCTCAACCCGACCATGCCGATGAGCGTCCGACTGCTCCGCTCGACCACCGGCAGACGCGTGACGCCGGTCTCGGCCATGCGAAACGCCAGGACGCGCAGCGGCTCGTCGCCGTACGCGACCACCGGATCATCGTGCGCGGCGTCGGCCAGTTGCCCGTCCGGGTGCTGCTTCGCGTGCTCGATCCATTCACGCACGCGACCGCGCGCCGCCACGCCGACGAGCCGACGATTCGCGTCGACGATCGGGAACAGCCGCTGGTCGTGCCGGCCGTGCAGCGGACCCGGCCGGTCTGGACGGTCTGCCGGGCGGTGGCTCTCGAGCGCCATCGCCACCTCCGGCCACTTCGCATCTGAAGGGAGCGCCACGATGCCGGTGCGTGCGACCTCGCGCGCGAAGATGATCTCGAGCGGATCGACCGCGTATTCGCGGCTCAGATGGAAGCCGCGGCGACTGACTTTCTCGGTGAGAATCGATCGGCGCAGCGTGAGCACGGTGAAACCGTGCGCGACCGTCACGGCCAGCAGCAACGGCAACAAGACGTTGAAATCGTGGGTCAGCTCGAGTGCGAAGATCACAGCGGTGAGCGGTGACCGCATCGTGCCCCCCAGAATGGCGCCCATGCTCACCAGAGGCCAGAAGCCGGCGCCTTCCCACGGAAGGACGTGGGCTTCGAGGCCGCCCAGCGCGCCACCGATCATCAGCAACGGCGCGAGCACGCCGCCAGAGGTCCCCGATCCGAGCGACACGGACCAGATGATCGATTTCACGAGCAGCACGCCGACCAGGAGGCGCATTGGCGTGTCCCCCTGCAACAGGCCGGCAATAACGTCGTAGCCCACACCGAGCGCCGGCGGGAAGAAGAACCCACCGACACCGATGACCAGACCACCAATCATCGGCCACCACATCCAATGGATCGGCAGCTTGGCAAACGCATCCTCGGACGCGTAGACCGCCCCGGTCAGCAGCGCGGAGAAGATGCCCGCCAGCAGGCCCACCAGGACGCAGCCGAACAGCCCAACCGTGCCGATGAACGCGGGATGCGGGGGCACCGGAAAGAGGGGTCCGAGACCGAGGATATGACGCCGAACGGCCGCGGCCGCGACGCTGGCGAGCGCGACAGGAATGAAGCTGCGCGGCTTCCACTCGAACAGCAGGAGCTCGACACCCAGCAGGACGGAGGCGACCGGCGCTGCAAACGTCGCCGACATGCCTGCCGCGGCGCCCGCCACGAGCAGCGTCTTGCGCTCGGAACTTGTGAGATGGAACAACTGCGCGACGAGCGAGCCGAGCGCACCGCCCGTCATGATGATCGGCCCCTCGGCGCCGAACGGGCCTCCCGATCCGATCGAGATCGCCGACGAGAGCGGCTTGAGTAACGCCAGCTTTGGTTCCACCCGGCTGCCGTTGATCAGGATCGCTTCGATCGCCTCGGGAATACCATGGCCACGGATGCGCTCCGAGCCGTACCGCGCCATCACGCCGATGATGAGTGCGCCGACGACGGGCACGAGGATGGCGAAGAGTCCGAGGTGGTTGCCGGCTGGCGAGACAAGGGTCGTATCGATGCGCTGAAAGAAAAACACATTCGTGAAGAGACCGATCAGCCTCAGCAACCCCGCCGCGACGAACGCGGCGACGACGCCGATGAACAGGGCGAGCGCGGAGATCGGCAGGACCCGCGCGGTTGTCGTGAAGTCGCCGAGTTCCTGCGCGGCGGCCGCGGGTGTGCGTTCACGCATGGGCGCGCCGCCCGGCCTTGGTACGCCGCGCCGGTTCTTCGAAGAACATGGCCGGCCGCGCCCGTGGCAACGCCATCCCCCGCACCAGGCCTTCGAGCGTGGTCGCGAGGCGGGCTCGTTCGGCGCCTGGCAAGGCGTCCACCGACGCGACCAGCCGCTCCTGCGCAGACTGAGGCGCGCGCGCGAGGCGCCGACGCCCGCTCGGCGACAGCCGGATCTCGGCGCGCCGCGCGTCCCCGTCGGCCATGCGCTTCCGCACCAGGCCTTCCCGCGCCAGCCGTGTCACCACGGCCGAGACCGAACTCTGGTGCGTGCGCGTGCGCTCCGCCAGTTCGTTCAGCGACAGGCCGGGCGATTCGGCGGCTGTGCGCAGCACGAACAGTTGCGCGCCGCTCAGCCCCGCGCGCGACTCCGCCATGCGTGAGGACTCGCGCAGCGCCTGGACGATGCGCCGGATCGCGTCAAGGACATCGCGCGT
>JAYVMG010000171.1:0-4425 GCA_043759095.1 Acidobacteriota bacterium
CTCGAGCACCCAGTCACGGTTGAGACGGCAGAAATCGCGGAGGTTTATAATCGGGTCCATGCTCCTGGAAATTCTCCTCTCGACGACGATCAACGCAGAACGCGCAGAATCCGCAGAACAACTTTTGCTCTGCGTCTTCAGCGGGTTCTGCGTTCAATCGTCGTGGTCTCAACAGCCAACGCCGCAACCGTTTCCGCGGCCCGGGCCTGGTCAGACGTCGCAGCCTGGCCGGCCAGCGCCGCAGGCGCCGCCGCCGTCCGCACCAGCCGCCGCGGCTCCGGCACGCCCGGCCACCGATGCGGCGCCGACGGAAGAGACGCTTGGCGTGCCGATCTTCCCTGGCGCGCAGTTCATCACATCGTACGACGCCGGCCGAGGCCAGCGGTATTACATTTTCGGATCACCGGCGACGTTTGTCGATCTGGTGGCGTACTACCGGACGGTGCTGAAGGACAAGGGCGAGCTGGTCTACGACGTCCCGGCCACTCACCAGTTCGACATCGGCAAGTTCAACGAGAACACGATGGCGTTTCCGTCGGGGGTGACGATCAAGGATTTCCAGTCGGACATCTCGCAGGGCTACCCGAACCCTAGACCCGGCGCCTCACCCGCACGATTTCCGACGATCATACAAATCGTGCCTGTGACGGCGCGTTGAAATCTAAGGATGTGAGGATCTGAGGATTTGAGGATATATCTGAGGATCTGCTGCAAGTGAGCGTCGCTGGCCGGCCCACAGCGACTCCGTCAGATCTTCAGATCCTCAAATTTCAGAAGCTAATCTTCCCCGCCACCTGCACCTGGCGCGGCGGCAGCGTCAGCGTGTACCGGCCGTAGGTCGGCAGTGGGCTCGACGGAAACGCGCCCGTTCCGAAGATCGTGAACGACGACTGGTTCGTGTCCTCCACGAAGTTCGCCCGGTTGAACAGGTTGAAGACATCCAGGATCGCTTCGAGGGCGACCCTTCGTCCGAGCCGGATGCGTTTGCTGACCCTGAGGTCGACGTTGTACTGAGACGCGGTCGTCTCGCTGTTGCGGCCGACGCTCGTCGCCTCGCTTGCCGGACTGACGCGCGCGCGGTCGGGTGGAAACGCGCCGCCGTTGCCGTCGGCGTTCAGGTCGGCGCCGGCAAGCGGCGTATAGGGCCGCCCCGATGCCGCGGTGAAGATGCCCGACACCTGCACGTCGGCCGGCAGGTTGTACATTCCCGACATCACGAACCGCTGCCGCTGATCGTGCGTCGCCGGCCCGCGCTCGAGGTCCGGATTGAATCCCAGCGGGAGACCGAACTTGTCGTTCGGATTGCGGCCGAGGCCGTTGTTCTGCGGCAGGAAGTTGCTCTGGAAGTCGGTCGACGTGTCTTCGGCTTTCGACAGCGTGTACGACATCAGGAACTGCGAATTGTGCGAGGGACGCTTGCCGACCGCGAGGGTCATCCCTTTGTACCAGCTGTCGCCGAACGACGAGTACTGCAGAATCGACGCGGACGATCCGGGAATGCCACCGTTGATGCAGGTGGCCGCCGGATTCGCCGAGCACGGAAAATCGTTCGGGCGCCGGCTCGTGCCGAGAGACGCGGGCAGCGCCGGGTTGTAGTCGATCGTGCCGGGCTGATTGAAGCCGCGGACGAGGACGAGGTTGACGCTGACGGTCAGGTCCGGTCCCCATGCGCGGTCCACGCCGATGGCGGCCTGGTGCGTGTATCCGGTCTTCAGGTTCGGATCCGCGGAGATCACGGTCGACGGATAGGATCCGCCGAGCAGCGCCTTGGCCTGATCTTCCGTGAGCCGGTGGCCCGGCGCGTTCCATGCCAGGGCGGCGCGCGGCGCCGCGAGCACGAGGGTTCGCACGCCGTCCTGCGCGCCGGTGATGATCTGCGTGATCGACTGCAGCGCCGTGATCGTGTTCTCGTAGAACATGCCGTACGATCCGTGCAACGAGGCGCGCCCGTCTCCGGTCAGGTCGTACGCGAGCGCGACCCGCGGCGCGACGTTGTTCGCATCGCCCGGGAACGGATAGCTGAACGAGGTGCCGCCGACGTCGCTGACTTTGTAGGTGTAGTCGCTCCAGAACTGCCGCTGGTACCGCACGCCGGGCTTGATGGTGGCGCGTCCCAGCCGCCACTCGTCCTGCGCGAACAACGACAAATCGTTGGTCGTGCCGACGAAGCTCGGATTCCCGTAGCCCTGGACGTAGGCGGCCGGCACGCCTTTCCGCACGCCGTCCAGCGCGGACACGACGCCGAGGGGCGGGATGGCGCTGAAGATGAACCGTCCGCCAAAATGCAGCGGCAGCGCGCTCGACGGCGTGTCGACCCGGTTGTACTCCGCGCCCGCCTTATAGTGATGGCTACCGGCGATATAACTGATGGTGTCGAGCACCTGGATGCGGTTGTTGATCCGCGCCTGCGGCGTGAATCGCTGACGTCCGACACTCGCCACACCGGCAATCTCCAGCGTCGGCCCACCCTGATCCAGGCTCACGCAGGCGCCGCCGCACGTCGGGTCGAGCGACTGGATCGTCTGATCCTCATGCGCGAACTGCGTCCGCAGCTCGTTGAGCCAGCGCGAGGACCACACGTCGGTCTCCGAGGCCGACAGTCCCCAATCGGTCCGTAACTGCGTCGACCCTAGGCTCTTGGCGACAGTGCCGCCGAAGTCGTCCACGCCGTCACGCGTGATGTCCGCGAAGTTGCCCCTCACGGTCAGCGACCGCTCCGACGTCCACTGATGATCCAGCTTCCCGAACACTTCGCTGTTCGCCGTGTTGGCCGGGACATTCCCGGTCTCGACAGGGAATCCGATGCTGGTCAGCAGCGCCGCCGCCTGCGAGTCGATGGTGACCAGCCGGCTGTCCTTCGTGCTGGTCCGCTCCGCGGACAGGAAGTAGAACGACCGGTTCTTCTTCGCCGGGCCGCCCAGCGTCGCGCCCCACTGTCCCTGATGGAACGGCGCCTTGTCGAGGTTCACGGCGTTCCCGAACACGTCGAACTGATCGAAATAGTTCTTCGCGTTGAGGCTGTCGTCGCGGAAGTAATAGAAGGCGTTGCCGCGAACGCTGTTCGTGCCGCTCTTGGTGACGATGTTGACGACGCCGCCGGAGGCTTTGCCGAACTCAGCGGAATACGAATCGGCCAGCACCTGGAACTCCCGGATCGCTTCCTGGCTGAACACGGCCCGCACCGCGCCGACAACCGGATCGTTGTTGTCGAGACCATCCACCATGATGTTGTTCGACCGGGCGCGTTGTCCCGTGAACGACAACCCGGAGGTGGCCGACGCGCCCTGCTGCGGGGTCTTGTCGGTCGACACGCCTGGCGTGATGACGGAGAAGCCGATGAAGTTGCGGCCGTTGATCGGGAGGTTGTCGATGAACTGCTGGCTGACCACTGTGGACACTTCGGTGCGGCCCACGTCGACGAGCGGGACGTTCGCGCTGACGGTGACCTCCTCGGTGGCCGCGCTGAGCTCCAGCGTGAAGTCCATCGCGACCGATCGGCCGAGCGCCAGCACCACGCCGTTGCGCGTGCGCGCCGCAAAGCCGGCAAGCTCCACCCGCATCGTGTACGTGCCCGGCGGAAGCGCGGGCACGACGTACCGCCCGCTCCCGTCCGTGGTCACGGTCCGCGAGACGTTCGTCTCCACGTTGGCCACGGTCACCGTGGCGCCCGGAAGGACACCGCCGGATTGATCGGTGACGACCCCGACGAGATCCGCACCGGTCAGCCGCGCTTGTCCGAACGCCGCCGCGGGAATACTCAGCAACAGCACGCAGAATGCGACCAGCGTTGTCCGCTTCATGACAAACCTCCGTCAGTGCGTGTGGACGTGGGACGGGCTGGTGCAAAGTTCGTGCTGGCCGGACGGCCAGTTTAGCGGGCGTTCCGTGAGGCGGATTTGACGAATCGGTGCCGGACCGCCGGATCTCCGGCGATCCGGCGTGACGATCAAGGTGACCACCTCGGTGGTTCAGACTCGTCGCTGGTCCTTTTCTTCATGCGTGCCGCGCGACATCCATTTCCGCGCCGACGGCAACGCAGTCGATCCGCAGTGGGTGGCTACGCCTGCTTGACGTAAATCTCGCTGCCGTCTTTCCGGAACTCCTCGCTCTTCGCCTTCATGCCGGCCTTGAGCGCCTCGAGGTCGGTGACCTGCGCGGCCGCGGCGTAGTCGCGCACCTGCTGCGTCAGTTCCATGCTGCAGAACTTCGGGCCGCACATCGAGCAGAAATGTGCGACCTTCGCACCGTCGGCGGGCATCGTTTCATCGTGGTACGAGCGCGCGGTGACGGGATCGAGCGCCAGGTTGAACTGATCTTCCCAGCGGAAATCGAATCGCGCCTTCGACAGCGCATCGTCCCATTCGCGCGCGCGCGGGTGACCCTTGGCGAGATCCGCGGCGTGCGCGGCGATCTTGTACGCGATCA
>JAYVMG010000172.1:0-4419 GCA_043759095.1 Acidobacteriota bacterium
GCATGTGTGGAAGTCGACGAACGAAGGGCAGAGCTGGGAAAAGATCAGCCCCGATCTGACGCGCCACGATCCGAAGACGATGGGGCCGTCAGGCGGTCCGTTGACGAAGGACAACACGGGAGTGGAAACGTACGCCACCGTCTTCAGCATCGCGCCGTCCGGCAAGGATGCCGCCGTCATCTGGTCCGGCTCGGACGACGGCTACGTGCAGGTGACGCGCAACGGCGGGACGAACTGGAAGAACGTGACGCCGAAAGCGCTGGGCGATTTCGCGCGCATCAGCCTGATCGAGGCGTCACCGTTCCGCGCGGGCACGGCCTACGTCGCCGCGAACCGCTATCAGCAGGACGACTTCAAGCCGTACGTGTTCCGCACGGACGACTACGGCGAGAGCTGGGCGGCGATCACCGCAGGCGTCGGCGCGGCTGATTTCGCCCGCGCGATCCGCGAGGACATCAAGCAGCCGAAGTTGCTGTATCTCGGCACGGAGCACGGCATCTACGTGTCGTTCGACGACGGTGCGAAGTGGGAGTCGTTGCGCCAGAACCTGCCGGACACACCGGTGCACGACATCGCCGTCGAGGATCGCGATCTCGTGATCGCCACGCACGGGCGCGGCTTCTACGTGATGGACCACATCGCACCGCTGCGCCAGGGCGGTCTTCCGGCGACGTCGAACGTTCACCTCTACAAACCCGATGATGCGCTGCGCGGCCTCGACCGGAACGTGGCGATCGACTACTACCTGAAGCAGCCGGCGCAGAAGATCACGATGGAATTCCTCGATCCTGACGGCAAGGTGATTCGCGCGTTCACCGGCACGCCCGCCGATGCCGAGCGCAAGCCGCCGGTGGATGAAGACGACGGCTCCCGGCGTCCGCCGGAACCGCATCCGCCTGTGGCCGCCGGATTGAACCGGCTGACGTGGAACATGCGGTATCCGGGCGCCACGGATTTTCCTGGCCTGATCATGTGGGCCGCGAGTTCACGTGGTCCGCTCGCGCCGCCAGGAGCGTATCAGGTGCGCGTGACCGCGGACGGTCAGACCGAGACGCAGCTGTTCGCGATCCGCCGCGAGCCGCATCTGCTGAAGGACGTGACGGATCAGGATCTGCGCGAGGAGTTCGATCTCGCCATCAAAGTCAGGGACAAGGCGACCCAAGCGAACGAGGCGGTGCTCCTGGTCCGCGGGATCAAGGCGCAGATCGAAGAGCGCAAGACCAAGCTGGACGCGAAGTCCGCGGCGGTCGTGAAGGCGCTCGACGAATTCGCGGCGGCGCTCAGCGCGATCGAAAGCGAGATCTATCAGGTGAAGCTGCAGAGCAGCCAGGATCCGCTGAACTTTCCGATCAGGCTGAATAACAAGATCGCCGCGCTGCAAGGCGTCATCGAGAGCGCGGACGTTCGGCCGACAGAACAGGCGTACTCGGTGTTCCGGACGCTGTCGAACGGTCTGGATGAGCAACTCGGGAAGCTGGACACGCGCGTCAAGGGGCAGATGCCGCCCGTCAACCAGTTGCTGCAGCGGCTGAAGCTCGAACCCATCAGGGCCGAGGCATTGAAGCCCGACGCGCCCAAGCCATAGGGCGGGCCGGGTATAATCGCCCGCGACCATGATTGATTTGAAAACGCAGATTCGCCACGTGCCGGACTTTCCGAAGCCCGGGATTTTGTTCTACGACATCACCACGTTGCTGCAGGATCCCGCAGGACTTCGGGCCGCGATCGAGTCGCTCGCGCAGCCGTTCACCGGCAAGGGCATCGACCTTGTCGTTGGCATTGAGAGCCGCGGGTTCATCTTCGGCGCGCCTGTGGCCGATCGGATCGGCGCCGGCTTCGTGCCGATCAGGAAGCCGGGGAAGCTCCCCTCGAGGGTCGTGCGCCAGAGCTACGCGCTGGAGTACGGTACCGACACCCTCGAGATGCACGCCGACGCAGTGAAAAAGGGACAGCGGGTCCTGATCGTCGATGACCTGCTGGCGACTGGCGGCACCGCGCGCGCGACGACGGATCTCGTGAAGGGCGTGGGCGGCAACGTCGTGGCGCTGGCGTTCCTGATCGAGCTGGCCGGACTCGACGGCCGCGCGAAGCTGGCGGGCGAGCAGGTCCACGCGACGCTGACCTACTAGTGGTCCTCCTCTCAGCGGTCATCGTCGCCGCCATCGTCATCGCAGGCGCGGTCACGTGGGGCACATCGCAGATCGTCAGCGAGATGCGGGCCGCGCGTGGCGGGCCGGGATCGGGGGATCGGCTCGCGACGCTGCTGACCATGTTTGCGCCGGCGCTGGCGGCCACTCAGCAGGATCCGCGCGCGTTCCTCGTGTGGCAGCCGCTGGTGAAAGCGGCGCGACAGCTGTATCCCGACGAGTTCGTCACGCTTGATCGCGCGATCGGCGGCACGTTCCCATTCACCAACGAGCGGATCGAAGCGGCCCATTCGCAATGGACCGCCGACTGGCTGGCCTGGGAACACGCGCACGACGCCGACTACAAACTGAAGGTGGCGGTCGCGGAGCACGAGGTCAGCACACTGGGCGGCACGACCGTGGCCCGCGCGAGGCTGGAGGCCGTCGAGCGCGAAAAGCTCGAAGGCTATCAGCGCCGGTACGCCGACTACGTCCGGATCGCCAAGGCGCTGCAGGCCCTGAGCGGGTCCTAAGCTAAACTACAGGTCTTAAGTTTCTGCGCCCGTAGCTCAGCGGATAGAGCACCCGCCTCCTAAGCGGGGGGCCGCCGGTTCAATTCCGGCCGGGCGCACCATGCAATGGTCGATAGGCATCAGACATGAAGAGCACAGAGCGTCATCACCTGAAAGAGAACGAACTGAACAAGCTGGCGCGTCAGGCGCGCGAGACGGTCGGGTCGCGCCGCACCGAAACGACGACCCTTCTGGCCATCGTCGCTGTCGTCGGCGTGCTGGCGCTTGGATATTTCGGCTGGCGCGAGCGCGTGCAGGCCAAGGCGCACGGGTTGCTCGCCGAGGCGATGGCGGTGCAGGATGCGCGCGTCGGTCCGCCGCCCGCTCCGGGCACGCCCGCCGGCGGGCTGTATTTCCCGACCGAGCGCGAGCGGTCCCAGGCGGCGCTGACCAAGTTCAAGATCGCCGCGGACGCGTATCCGTCCACGGATGCCGGTGTCTACGCGCGCTACCAGGAAGGCGCCACGTCGCTCGCACTCGGCAGCACACCGGGGGCGATCGCGGCGTACGAACAGGTCACCAAGGAAGCCGGCGACGGTTTCTACGGACAGATGGCGCGACTGGGACTCGCGGAGGCGCAGGCGCGCGCCGGCCAGTTCGATTCCGCAATCAACACCTTCAAGGAACTCTCGCAGCGAAAGGACGGTCCGCTGCCGGTGGACGGCATCCTGATGCAGCTCGGACGCACCTACGTGGATGCGGGAAAGCGCGCCGACGCGCAGCAGACGTTCAACAAGCTGGTCGAGGAGTATCCGGAGTCGCCGTTCACGGGCGAGGCGAAGAAGGAACTCGACACGCTGAAGAAAGCGTCGACCACCTAGCCGCTAGACGAGTCTCGACCCGAGCGGTTCCTGCTGAGTGAGGCAGTGAATCGTTCCGAGACCCCAGACCAGGTCGACGGCGTGAATGCCGACGATCTGGTGCTTGGGCATCAGCCCCGCCAGGACGTTCAGCGCCACGCGATCGTTGGGATCGTTGAACGTCGGCACCAGCACCACGCCATTTGCGATATAGAAGTTGGCGTAGCTGGCGGGCAGCCGCTCGCCGTTCATGCTCACGCGGCGCGGAAACGGCAGGCGCACGATCTTCAGCGGCCCGACCAGCGGATCGCGCGCGGCGAGTTCCAGCCGCCGGACATTGTCGATCGATCGCGCGTGGTTTTCGTCGGCCGGATCCTCTTCGACCGCGATCACGATCGTATCGGACGCAACGAATCGCGCGATGTCGTCGACGTGTCCGTGCGTGTCGTCGCCCGCGCATCCTTCACCGAGCCAGATCGTCGTGCGCGCGCCGAGCCAGTCGTGGAACGCCTGATTGTAGCCCTCGCGCGTCAGCCCCGGATTGCGAACCTGGACGTTGCTAAGGAGCCACTCCTCGGTGACCAGCAGCAGCCCCGCGCCGTTGGTTTCGATGCCACCTCCCTCGAGCACCATCGGTGCGCCGTTGTCGGGACGCGTCGGCTCGATGCGCGGCAGCTGAGCGATGTTCGCGATGGCGCCGCCGACCTGCGCATCCACGCGCCAGTTCGCGTACTTCGCCCAGGCGTTGAACGACCAGTTAAGCAGCGTGACGGCCCCGGACGGATCGACGACGCCGGTCGGCGCGCTGTCGCGAAGCCAGGCCCGATCGTTGGGCACGAGATGCAGGCGGATGTGGTCCGCGCGCACGGCATGGCTCTCCAGAATGGCGCCGGCGTTTTCGTAGACCGTCTCGGAATGGCA
>JAYVMG010000173.1:0-4419 GCA_043759095.1 Acidobacteriota bacterium
GTGTCGTCGGATCGTACATTTTTGGCGTCAGTAGGACTTAAGGATTACTTGTGGACCCACAGGATCTGATCGGCACCAGCAGCGTGATTCGCGCCGTCATAGCGGAATGCGAGGCCGTCGCCACGTCGCGGTCAAAAGTGCTGATGACCGGTGAAAGTGGCGTCGGGAAAGAAGTCTTCGCCCAGTATATCCACAGCCGCAGCCTGCGCCGCCACGCGCCCATGATTACCATCAACTGCGCGGGCGTGCCGGAGTCGCTCCTCGAATCGGAACTCTTCGGTCACGTGCGCGGGAGCTTTACCGACGCGCATCGCGACCGGCGCGGCATCCTCGAGGCCGCTCACCGCGGCACGGTATTGCTCGACGAAATCGGCGAGATGGGGATGCGCATGCAGACACTGTTGCTGCGGTTTCTGGAAACCGGAGAAATTCAGCGTGTCGGCGCCGATCACCCAGAGAAACCGCTCGACGTCCGGCTGATCGCCGCCACCAACCGCGACCTGTGGGCAGAGACCAAGAAGAAAACCTTCCGCGAGGATCTCTATTACCGCTTGAACGTCGTGCACCTGGAGGTGCCGCCGCTGCGCAAACGGCGCGAGGACATCAAGCCGCTGCTCAACCACTTTCTGAAGCTCGCCAGCACGCTCGAAAGCCGGCCAATACCAGTGCTGACGGCCGAGGCCGCCGCATACCTCGAGGGCTATCACTGGCCGGGCAACGTTCGAGAACTGAAGAACGTCGCCGAACGTCTGGTGGTCGGCTATAGCGGCAGGACGGTCACCCTCCAGGATCTGCCTGCGGAAATCATCACCGTCGAAAGCAACATCGAGCCGGGGGCGTCACCGGCTCTCTGGCAGAGCGCGATCGACGAGTGCTACGACCGCATGACCATTGGCCGCGAATCGTTCTGGACGACGGTCTACGAGCCGTTCATCCGCCGCGACATGACGCGCGACGCGATGCGTGCGATCGTGCGGCGCGGCCTTGATCAGACGCGCGGGAGCTATCCCCTCGTCTCCGCGCTGTTCAACATGCCTGATGAGGATTACCGCAAATTCATGCGGTTTCTGCACAAGCACGATTGCCATCTGCACACCCAGCAGTTTCGTACGATTCGCGCCGCCTTGCCGGTGCGAGCGGCGGCAGTGAGCGACGGCGGGCTACTACGTGGAAACTCGGTGACCTCGCTGTAGTAAGCGTGTGAAAAAAAGTCCTCCTATCGTGGTAAGTCTGCCTATCAGCACCGCGCCTTGACCATAGTTGAGATTGGCCAATATTCTGCATGGAGTCAGACGGCGATGGTCGCCACTTTTCACGGGAGAGAATCTAATGCGTAAAGTTCAGACATTTGGCGCAGCCGTCGTTGTGGCGGCCATGATGGCGGCGGGAATGACCATTTTCAGCACACCGGTGTACGCGTCGGGCGGCGGCTCGACCAAGTTGTCGGGGATCTGCGCCCTGCTGGAAAGTGCGGAGGCGGCGGTCAACGCGCTGCCGGATAGTTCGTTCAAAACCTATCTGCTCGCTTCGATCGAAGCGGCCGAATTGAAGTACAACTGCCCGACGCCATAGTCGTCGCCGGCTCGACAGTGAAAGAGGCCCGGTGTGCGGATACGCACCGGGCCTCTCTCTTTTGAACCAACGCCACGCGTCGTAGACCTCGGCGGCCACCCGGACCGGCGGCCGCTCGAGGAGCACACGAACCCGCCTGGATACACAACCGGATAGCCAGCCTCAAAAACACCGCACGGTGGTCGAGCGGTACGTTCGAAAAGGACCTCGGCTTACAGCCCTCAATTCGGCGACGTGTGGACCACGAGCGCGTGCGCCCAGAAGACACGTACGCCGTCGTAGACCTCGAAGCCGCCCTGCGCGGTGATGTGGTCGCCTAGACCGATCGGCACCATGGCGTTGCCGTCGAGGAACCCCACGACCGGCCGGCTGCTCTTGGAGCAGACGGATCCGATCCCGCCAGGAATACACGCCAGATAGCCCGCCTCGAAACGCACGGACATTGTCGCGGTGTTCGCTTTGAAGCGCACGTCGGGGCTGCAGTTGCCCTGCGCGCCGCAGCCGACGCCCTGCTGGACGCTCTGACGCGCCTCGGGATCGTTGATCCGCAGCAGCGCGCCGCCCTCGTCTGCGCCGAGCGCGCCGTTGATGCGCAGGTACCCTTCCTCTTCGTTCACGAAGGTCACCGCGCCCCACACGGACCTGTCCGTTCGCGTCAGCCTGATGGAGGTGGCGACCAGCGCGCCGTCAGCGCCGCGCGTCACCGTGACGCGCGCGACCGTGGGCGGCGCTTCGTCAGTCGGCGTCGGATCGAGGTAGGACCGCGGCGTCCGATCGGCCTCGATCGTCCACGCCGGCGTGCGTCCGCTGGCGTCGAGCGGCGGACGCCGGCACGCGTCGGCCGGCACGAGACCACTCTCGTGCTTCTCGCGGCACCGCGCCGGCGCGAGCGTCAAGAGTTCCTGGAGCGTCAGTTGACCGCCTGGCATCTGCACCAGGACGGTCGGCGGGATGGCCACGCGTTGCTTGCCGATGACGACGCTGCCGGCCGAGATCCGATCGTCGAGGTCGTCGACGTGGATGGCCATCAGCGTGCCGTTCACGGTCGCATCGCCGGGCGTCTGCGCCGGGGCTGCCCATACGTGCAGCGCCGACAGAAGCCCGGCGATGGCGACCGCCGTCGCCCGACGGCGAAGCTCCGCGCGTCGTCGGGGGCGACGATTGACCACTAGTCTCTATTGCCCGTGCGTGGCGCGGCCGGGGTGACTTGCCACGTGAAGGTCCGGGAGACCGTGACCGAGCCCTTCGTGAATCGGACCGTCACCGGTCTGGTGCTCACCGGGCCGCCGACATGGCCGTGAATCTCGCCGTCCTCGTCGTCGATTCGAATGCCGTTGGGGAGATTCACCGCCGAGAAGCGTCCGCCTTGGCCAGCGCCGGTGACCACCACCTGGAACGCGACCTCAGCGCCGATCCTGTCGCTCCGATTGGCGATCGGGTCCATCGTCATCCCAGCGGGAGGCGGAGGCGGCGGCGCGACGACGGTGATTGACACCGTGGCGGTTGCGGCGTTGTAGTTCACCGTGTCGGCCGGCGTAAAGGCGACCGACAAGGTCTGCCCGACGCCAACCGGCAGCACCGTGCCCGCAGGCGGCGAATACAGGAAGCTACCACCCGGCACATTCGCCGTGGCGTTCAGCTGCGTCCCGCTCAGCGGTGTACCAGACGTGATGTTCGCCGGCGCGCTCCATGTGATCGTCGGCGTCGCCTTGTTAATCGTGATCGTGTTCGTCGCGGTCGCGCCGTTGAAGTTCACGACGTCGGTCGGCGTGAACGTCGCGGTCACCGTGTACGCCGCCGCAGTCACCGGGGCGCTCGCGCCGCCCGGTGTGTAGGCGTAGGTGAAGCTGCCGGCCACCGGCGCCGTCCCCGTCGAGCCGTGCGCCAGGCCGTCGTAGGGGAACGTCCCGCCGCTCGTCGTCACCGTCACGGTCGCCTTGTCGATCGTGATCGTGTTCGTCGCGGTCGCGCCGTTATAGTTCGCCGTGTCCGCCGGCGTGAACGTCGCGGTCACCGTGTACGCCGCCGCAGTCACCGGCGCGCTCGCGCCGCCCGGTGTGTAGGCGTAGGTGAAGCTGCCGGCCACCGGCGCCGCGCCCGTCGATCCGTGCGCCAGGCCGTCGTAGGGGAACGTCCCGCCGCTCGTCGTCACCGTCACGGTCGCCTTGTCGATCGTGATCGCGGCCGTCCCGGTGGCCGCGTCATAGTTGGTGTCGCCCGCGAACGTCCACGTGGCCGTGCCGCCCGGCGCGTTCGTGAAGCTGGCGCCGAGGCTGAGCAGAGCGCTCAGGCTCTCGAGGCTGACGCCGGTCGCCGTGCCGGTCGCGCCGTGCGCGGCGCCGTTATACGTTCCGGTATAGCCGACGACCGCGATCGTCGCGGCCGCCTTGGTGATCGTGATCGCGGCCGTCGCGGTGGCGCCGTTATAGTTCGCCGTGTCGGTCGGCGTGAACGTCGCGGTCACCGTGTACGCCGCCGCAGTCACCGGGGCGCTCGCGCCGCCCGGTGTGTAGGCGTAGGTGAAACTGCCGGCCACCGGCGCCGAGCCCGTCGATCCGTGCGCCAGACCGTCGTAGGGGAACGTCCCGCCGCTCGTCGTCACCGTCACGGTCGCCTTGTCGATCGTGATCGTCGCCGGCACGCTCGCCGTGGAGAGGGTGAAGTTGCTGTCACCCGCCCGGCTCGCCGTCAGGACGCACGTCCCCGTCCCGCTCAACAGCGTCACCGCGCCCGTCGTTGCATTCACCGAGCACGCCGTCGACCCTGTCGAGTCGAAGCTGTACGCGCCGGTCCCGCTTCCGCCCGTCGCCGTCGCCGTGAACCCGGTCGGATACGTCGCGTTCACCG
>JAYVMG010000174.1:0-11673 GCA_043759095.1 Acidobacteriota bacterium
AGGTACGGACCGTTCTCCCTCACTTTTATGGTGGTCATGGGCTAGCTACTCTTCTGCATGGAGTTGAGGAAGTCCGCGTTCGTTTTGGTTTTCGACATCTTGTCGATCAGCAGTTCCATCGCCTCGACCGGCGACAGCGGGTTCAGCACCTTGCGCAGCACCCAGATGCGGTTGAGATCGTCCTTCGGGATCAGCAGCTCTTCCTTGCGTGTGCCGCTCTTGGCGACGTCTATGGACGGGAAGACGCGCTTATCGGTGAGCTTCCGGTCCAGATGGATTTCCATGTTGCCGGTGCCCTTGAACTCTTCGAAGATGATGTCGTCCATGCGCGAACCGGTATCAACGAGCGCCGTCGCCATGATCGTCAGCGAGCCGCCTTCTTCGATGTTGCGCGCGGCGCCGAAGAAGCGCTTTGGCTTCTGCAGCGCGTTGGAGTCGAGACCGCCAGACAGGATCTTGCCGGACGCGGGAATCACCGTGTTGTAGGCGCGCGCGAGGCGGGTGATCGAATCGAGCAGAATCAGCACGTCCTTCTTGTGCTCGACCAGTCGCTTGGCCTTCTCATTCACCATCTCCGCCACCTGCACGTGCCGCTGCGCCGGTTCGTCGAAGGTCGATGAGATCACTTCGCCCTGCACCGACCGCTGCATGTCGGTGACTTCTTCCGGCCGTTCGTCAATCAGCAACACCATCAGATAAATCTCGGGATGGTTGGTCGCCACCGATTGGGCGATGCTCTGCAGCAGCATCGTCTTGCCGGTGCGCGGCGGCGCGACGATCAGGCCGCGCTGGCCTTTGCCGATCGGTGTCCACAGGTCCATGATCCGCGACGAGATGCTGTCGGGCGTCTCGAGCGTGATGCGTTCCTGCGGGTAGAGCGGCGTGAGGTTTTCGAAGAACAGTTTGTCGCGCGCCTGCTCGGGAGCCTCGAAGTTGACCGCTTCGACCTTGATCAGCGCGAAGTACCGCTCGCCTTCCTTCGGCGCGCGAATCTGCCCGGAGACGGTATCGCCCGTCTGGAGATCGAACTTGCGAATCTGCGACGGCGAGACGTAGATGTCGTCCGGCCCTGGCAGGTAGTTGTAGTCGGGCGCCCGCAGGAAGCCGAAGCCGTCAGGCAGGCACTCCAGGACGCCTTCCGAAAAGATGAACCCGCTCAGTTCGGTCTGCGCCTTCAGGATCTGAAAGATCAGATCCTGTTTGCGCATGCCGGTCGCGCCGGCCACCGCGAGATCCTTCGCGATCTGGGTGAGCTTCTGGATGCTCATGTCCTTCAGATCGGTGATGTTCAACCGCTGCCCTTGCGCGGGCGGCGACGCGGCTCTCGGTTGTTCGGGATTGGCGCTGGCGTCGGTGGGTGTCGCGGCGGCGTCGGGGGCGGTGGTTCCGCCGGCCGGCCGGCCGCTTCCGGGGCGTCTGGGATTGCTGGTCATGAGGACTCTCGAAAAAAGGAATCGCGTTGGACGTGGTTTAGAGCCTGTCGGGGTTCTCGCCGATCGCCACGATGCTGCAGGCGATGATCGGCTGGATGCCGAGCGCTTTCGCGCGCGCGACAAGTTCGTCGCTCTCGGCCCCGGGGTTCAGCCACACCTCGGGGATGCCCTTCTGCGCGATCTCCGCGATGATCTGCTCGCCGATCTCCGGCGGCAGATAGATCGACGCCATGTCGATCGGACCGGGCACGTCGAGCACGGACGCGTAGGTTTTCAACCCTTCGATGTCGGCTTCGTGCGGATTGATCGGCACCACCGTGTAGCCTTGCTGCTGATACGCGCGCACGGCACGGTTGCCGAACTTGCCGCGATTGCTCGACGCGCCGATCACGGCGACGACCTTGGACATGGTGTTGTTTTACCGGGAGTCCGCAAAGCTCGCGGAGAATACTGTTCTTTGCGTGCTCTGCGTTCTCCGCGGTTTTTTCTTATCTCGCGGTAGCCGTCTGCGGCGCGTGCTTGGCGACAAACGCCAGCAGCCGCGTGCTGCCCTCTTTGAGCAGCTCCATCGACGTCGCGTACGAGATGCGAATCGTGCCCGGCGCATCGAAGGCTTCACCCGGCGTCACCGCGACCCGCTGTTCCTCCAGGAGCGCGTCCGACCAGTCGAGCGACGTACGGAAGCCGTCGGGCGAGAGCGTGTCGCTGATATCGACGAACATGTAGAACGCGCCAGCCGGCTTGCGGCAGCGCAGCCGCGGATCGGAGGTTAGCCAGGTGTGCAGCTGATCCCGCCGTTTCCGGTACTCGTCGAGCATCGCCGTCACCGGCGCCTGCGATCCGAGCAGCGCCTCGACGGCGGCCTTCTGCGTGATCGACGTGACGTTGGATGTCGAGTGGCTCTGGATCGCGTTCGACGCGGCAATCACCGCCTGCGGGCCGATCTGCCAACCGCAGCGCCAGCCGGTCATGGCGTACGCCTTCGACGCCGAGCCGCAGATCACCGCCTGCTCAGGGCAGGTCTCCGCCAGAACCTTCGGCAGGTTGTGCGGCGCCGGGTCGTAAATCAGTTTTTCGTAGCAGAGATCGACGACTAGCCAGATGTGCTGTTTCGCAGCGAACTCGCCCAGCGTGCGCAGTTCGCCCTCGGAGATGAGCGCGCCGGTCGGGTTGCCCGGCGAGTTGACGATGATGCCGCGGGTGCGGGGCGTGACCGCGTCGAGAATAGCCTGCGCATGCACCGAAAAACCGTCCTCGACGTGCGTGTGCGCGAACACCGGCGTCGCGTCTGCCAACTTGACCTGCTCGGGGATCGTCGGCCAGCACGGCGTGTGCGTGATCACCTCGTCGCCCGGTCCGAACAGCGAGAGCGCCGTGTTGTACAGCGCCTGCTTGCCGCCCGCGGTGACGATGATCTGGTTCTCTGTGTAGTCGACACCGTAGTCGGTCTTGTAGCGCTCGCAAATCGCCTTTTTCAGTTCCACGATGCCCGCGACCGGCGTGTAGCGCGTGAAGTTCTGATCCAGCGCCTGATGCGCGGCGACCTTGATCGCGTCCGGCGTCGAAAAATCGGGCTCACCGGCGCCAAAATCGATCACGTCGATACCCGAGCGCCGGAGGCGATCGACCGTGGCTCCCACCTTCATCGTGGGCGAAGAGGCAATCCTCGACGTGCGATCCGCTAGCTTCATCACTTCTTCGCCAACACTTTCTCTCTGAGACGCTGCTCGACCAGTTCCGGCACCAGGCCGTTGACGCGTCCGCCAAGCGCAAACACTTCCTTGATCAGACGCGAGCTGATGTAGGTGTACTGCTCGGCGGGCATCATGAACACCGTCTCGATTTGCGGCTTGAGCCGCTGGTTCATGAGGGCCATCTGAAACTCGAACTCGAAGTCCGACACGGCGCGCAGTCCACGCACGATGACCTGGGCGTTCTTGCGCTCGACGTAGTCCACCAGCAGGCCGTTGAATGTGTCGACCACGACCTTCGGCTCCGACTTGAACACCTCGCGCGCGATCTCGACCCGTTCCTCCATCGAGAACATCGGCGCCTTTTCCGCGTTCACGAGGATCGCGACGATGATGCGATCGAACATGCGCGCGCCGCGCGTGATGATGTCGACGTGGCCGTTAGTCAGCGGATCGAAGGACCCGGGATATACCGCGAGCGTGGACATTTAGTTTTTCAGTTCGTAAAACGACAGCGCCGAATCACCGCTGGTCACCTGCCGCACCCGCGCGAGGCGTCCTGCGGTTTCCGGCGTCTGGCGGCGGCGCGCATGCTCGATCACGAGCAGTCCGTCAGGAGCGATCAGCACGCCCGCGGCCGCGATGACCGCGTCAGGCTGCTCGTCGTACGGCGGATCGAACCAGACGATGTCGAACAGTTCGTAGGGACCGAACGCCGCAGCGTCGAGCTGATCGATGGCCCGGGCGACGGTTCCACGAATAATAGCATAGCCGCTCTCAACGCCGCAGTGCGCGAGATTCTCCCCGATCAGCGTCTCCGCGCGGCGGTCGCTCTCCACGAACGTCACCTGCGCGGCGCCACGGCTGAGCGCCTCGATGCCCACCGCGCCCGTGCCCGCGTAGCCGTCGAGCACCCGCGCCCCCGCCATACGCGGCGCAAGGATGTTGAACAGCGTCTCGCGCAGCTTGTCCGACGTTGGACGGAGACCGTCCCAGGTCGGCGGCTTGAGACGCCTGCCCTTCAGCGTGCCTGCAATTACTCGCATCGGTGTCGCTCGGCTAAAGCCTTCGCGCTACGACCTACCTGACCCATCGTGCCTACCCGACCTCGATCAATTTGAACCGTAGTTCCCAGCTCGCCAGCAGTTTCCCCACACCAGTCGCATCCGGCAGGGCCGACGCGAACCACGTCGCGGCCTCTCGCTGCGCCTGGTCAAGCAGTTCGCGGTCGCGCACGAGATCGATCATGCGGAATGTCGGCACGCCCGCCTGACGCGTGCCGAAGAAATCACCGGGGCCGCGCAGCTTGAGGTCGCGCTCGGCGATCTCGAATCCGTCGGTCGTGTCGGTCATCGCCTTCAACCGCTCGCGCGCTTCGTCGGTCAGCGGATATTGATACAGCAGGAAACAGAACGACTGGTGGCGATCGCGCCCAACGCGACCGCGCAGTTGATGGAGCTGCGACAGTCCGAACCGCTCCGCGTGCTCCACGATCATCACGCTGGCGTTCGGCACGTCCACGCCCACTTCCACCACGGTCGTGGACACGAGGATCTGGAGCTCGCCCGCCAGAAACGCCTTCATCACGCGATCCTTCGCGTCGGATTTCATGCGGCCGTGAAGCAGACCGACCTTGTAGGCGGGAAATACTTCCGTCGCAAGATGATCCGCCATCTCCGTTGCCGCCTTGAGATCGAGTTTAGCGGACTCCTCCACCAGCGGATAGATCACATACGTCTGCCGGCCGGCGTCGAGCTGCTCGCGGACGAACTGATAGATTTCGTCGCGCCGCGATTCCGGCTTCGCCGCCGTCCTGATCGGCAGCCGCCCCGCCGGCAGCTCGCGAATCATCGAAACGTCGAGGTCGCCGTACACCGTCAGCGCCAGCGTGCGGGGAATCGGCGTGGCGGTCATCACCAGCACGTCAGGGTGCAGGCCTTTTTCGCGCAGTGTCGCGCGCTGCAACACGCCGAAGCGATGCTGCTCGTCGATCACGACCAAGCCCAACTGCTTGAACGCCACATCGCCCTGCACGAGCGCATGCGTGCCCACGACAAGGTGAATGGCGCCGCGTTCGACATCCGCGAGCTGCTCGCGGCGCGCGGCGGTCTTCGTCGAACCCGTGAGCAGCGCGACACGGAATCGTGACGGCTGGAGCAGCCTCGAGATGTTCGTGAAATGCTGCTGCGCGAGAATCTCGGTCGGCGCCATGAACGCCACCTGGAGGCCGTTCTCCATGGCGACCAGCGCCGCCAGCAGCGCGACGATCGTCTTGCCGGCGCCGACGTCGCCCTGGAGCAGCCGGTTCATCGGCTGTGGTTTCTGCAGATCCTCGACGATCTCTTTCAGCGACTGTTTCTGCCCGTTCGTCAGCCGGAACGGCAGCACCGCGCGCGCCGATTCGCGGATGCGGTCGTCAACGGTGATCGTCGCCGGCTTCTGCTCCGCCGCGGCGGTGTGACGCCGCGCGAGCACGCCCATCTGGAACAGGAACGCCTCTTCGAAAATCAGCCGTCGCTGCGCTGGCGTCGCAAACGCGTTCAGCGCCTCGAGCCCCGCATCGTCTGGCGGGAAGTGCGTGGCCATCAGCGCGGCGTAGCGCGACGGGAGCCCCAGCCGCGCGCGCACCGGCTCCGGCAGCGGGTCCGGCAGATCCGGCGGCAGCTTCTGCAGCGCGTCGAACACGAGCCGCCGCTGCATCTTCGGCGTGACGGTCCCGGTCTTCTCGTACACCGGCACGATGCGCCCGGTGTGGATCGTTTCGCCCTCTTCTTCGTCGATGATTTCGTACTGCGGGTTCGTGACCTGCAGGCTGACCGATCCCCGCATCTCGACGAGGCCGTACATCACCACGTGCTGGCCGCGCACGAAGATGTCCTTCAGGTACGGCTGGTTCAGCCACACCGCGCGCAGCGATCCGGTCCCATCGTCGATCGCTGCTTCGAAGATCTTGAAACCCGGCCGGCGTGTGGAGCGCAGGCCGCAGACCAGCACGCGTCCGGCAACGGCCGCGGTCTGTCCCGGCTTCAGCGACGCGATCGTCTGCAGCCGGCTGCGATCTTCGTAGCGCAGCGGAAACCGGTACAGCAGATCTTCGAGGGTGACGAGGCCGGCGTGCTCGAGATCCGCGGCACGGCGCGGGCCGATGCCCTTCAGAAATTGCAGCGGCGTCGCAAGGGGGTCTGACGCGGCTGCCCCCTCGGTTGTCATTGTACGATTATGGCTTGTCCCCGCTGCACCTGGATCTCGCGGATGCGCGCCGGGAGTTCGAACGGATCGTCGAGACCGATGCCCGCCGGCTTTTCGGCCGTGCGCGAGTAGTAGCTGACGATTTCCTGCAGGAGACTTTTGGGAATCGGCAGGCTGCCGATGCTGGCCGATTCCAGCGCGAAGCGCCCGACACCGTTGGCGGTCTTCAGCGTGCCGACGGCTGTGACCGCGAGGCGGCCCATCAGGTAGTTCATCGGATCGAGGAGGCTGGTTGGCGCCTTCTGCTTGCGCACCGCGTCGAGATCGACGACGGCGCGGCCCGACAGGCGGCCGGGACCGACTCCGGCAATTGAGGGCTCCACCACACCGACGGGAATCTGTTCGCGCGCCTCGTAGACCAGGTACGAGTTCACTTCGCTCTCGGTGACGATGGTGCGGCGCGGCGTGCGGACGGGTTTCTCGCCGTGCGCGGTGATGAGGGCGATTTTCTGCTTCGCCAGCGCGGCGTCCCGCTTCGTAGCGCGGATGTCGGCGGTCAGATTGACGACCGACGCCAGCGCGATCACGACCGAGAGCGCACGCCACATGCGCTAACGGTACTACAGCTTGGGACGGTTCGCCTGACGGGCGCGGGTGACCAACTCGAGCTTGCGGCGTTCCATGTTTTCTTCGAACACGCGGAACTTCGCCTGCTGCCGGATGTCGAGCACCTGGTTGATGGAGTCGTACCCTTTCGAGACCTCAGCGGATGCGCGCGCGTCGAGTTCCCCGAGCGCCTTCAGACGATCCTTCATCACCGCTTCATCCGGCTGCGCATCGTTCACCTGCCGGCGCAGATCCTGAACAATCCTGGCGCGCTCCTGTTCGTTCTTCCGGCGCGTGTCCTGGAGCGCCTTGAAGCGCGCGAGGAACTGCGGAAACTGTTCGTCGCTGATCTTCAGCTGTTCCTGCGCCTGCATCAGCGCGTACGAATCGAACATGCGCTGGATCTCGCCCGGCGACACACCCGGCAGATCGCCGCCGCCGCCGAGGCCCAGGAGCGGGCCTCGTCCCCGAGGCTGCGCCGCCAGGGGGAGGCTGACCGCCAGCGCCAGCACGCCGGCGATGGCGACGCGCTTCACATCGAATCTCATCCGCCAGACCTCGTCATTTCTTCTTTCAGCATCCGACGCAGCTCGCGCAGTTCCGCCCCGCTCATGTGCGTGACGGCGTGCTCGGCGCTACCGGCCGGTGCGAGCCCCGCTTCGCGCACCATATCGAGGTCCGCATCGTCGGTGAGACTGGCCACGAGCGTCAACGACGCATCGTCATCGGCTGCCACGTCGTTCAGCAGTTCGACGGTCGCGCCGGCCTCGGCGACGGCGATCGCGGACGCGGCGCCCGGCGCCGGGATCGTACTGCGCGAGTTCACGACCAGCGCGAGCACCAGTCCGGCCGCCGCCACGACAAAGACCGGCATCAGCAGACGCCGCCAGGCCGACACGTCGAACCACGCGCGCCGAGGCGCCGCTTCCACCGCCACCGCGTCCCGCACGCGCGACGACAGATGATCCCAGAACAGCGGCGACGGCTCGGGGACAACGGCGTCGATGGCGACCGACATCATCGCACGCAACTCGCGCAGTTGCGCGCGGCAGGACTCACAGCCAGCGAGATGCGGCGCCGAGGACTCCGGCTGCGCGCCGTCGGCGAGGTCGACGAGTTGTTCGGCATTCAAGTGCATGACCAGATCGCTTCCCTATTTCTCTTCCGCCAGCAGTTTTTTCAGGTTCCCGAGCGCGTGAAAGAAATTGGCCTTCACCGCGCCGACGGAGCTGCCGAGCACATCGGCAATCTCCTGGTGCGACATCTCGTGGTAGGTTCGCAGGATCAGCGTCGCGCGCTGCTTACGCGGCAGCTGCGCGATGGCGGCGCGCACGCGGGCGCCACGTTCGTCCTTCAGCATCCGCTCCGACGGCGACTCGGCGCGCACGTCGATGAACTGCCGCTCCTCCATCGGCTCGGTCAACTTACCCAGCGTGGTCTTCGCGCTCACCCGGTTGAGGCAGACGTTCACGCCGATACGATAGAGCCAGGTGGCCAGCGACGAATGTCCGCGGAAACTTCGCAGACCGCGATACGCGCGCAGGAACACATCCTGCGACAGATCGCTGGCGTCCTCGTGGTTGCTGACGAAGCGATAGCACAGCATGTAGACCGAACGCCGGTGGCGCTCGACAATCAAATCGAACGCGCCGGCCTGCTGCGCCAGGCAGGCTTCGACCAGCGCCGGCTCGTCGAGCTCGGCGAGCGGACGCGGCTCAGCGGCGGCCATCGGATGATGTGTCACCGGCGCCGAAGTGCCTGCCGTCTGCCATGCGCCAGGAAGCGTCCACGCTACAGATGATGCCATCGGTCTGCTTCAACCAGGTTAGACCGGACCCATACGGAAACGTTACACATCACAATCTGGAATTCACCAGGAGCGACTCCACCTCGGCGGCGGTCGGCAACCCGCCCCGGGCGCCCAGGACCCGGCAATTCAGGGCGGCCACGGCGTTCGCATACGCCAGGACGTCTTCGATGTCGCCACCAGCCATCCCGAGGCAGGCCGCGGCGAAGCCCCCACGAAAGGCGTCGCCTGCCCCGCTGCTATCCACGCAATCCACCTGGAATGGCCGCGTCCGGATTTCCCGGCCGTTGCACCAGGCCAGGCTGCCTGCCGCGCCGAGCGTCACGCACACGACCCCGGCGCCGGAATCACGTCCCATCGCTTCGATCGCGCGGCCGAGATCTTCATGGCCGGTGAGCGCGGACGGGAACTCTTCCGCCGCGATGATCGCATCGGAGGTCTGCAGCAGGTCGGCGATACCGGGGCGGACCTTCTCCACGTCCACAATCGTGGGCACGCCGGCCTCCCGCGCGTACGCAGCCGCTCTCACCGAGGCGGGCGTCTGCGGACAATCGACGATGAGGAGGCGCGCCGAGGTGACGGCGTCGCGTGGCACGTCATCGGGGTCCATGTTCAGCCCGGGATGACAGTCCCAGAGCACGGTGCGCTCACCGGATCGCGCGTCGACGAGGATCATCGCGAACTGGTTCGTCGCACCCGGCACCGTTCTGGAGGCGGCGATGTCCACGCCCTCGGCGACCAGACTCTCTCGCGCCATCACGCCCAGGTGATCGCTGCCGAAGCTTCCGATATATCGCGAGCGCCAACCGAGTTTCGCGCATGTGACCACCGACGCCGCGATCTGCCCGCCCGGCACCCGGGCAAAGCGCTGCAGCCGCTGCTTGGTGTTCGGGGACGGATATTCGGCGACGACGGCGATGAGATCGATGCTGTTGAGGCCGAAGCCCGCGACGTCGAACGGCTTGGAACCGGGAGGCGGAACGGCGAATGGGATTCGCACCAGCGGCGATTCTACATCTCCTTCGCTTTCGCCTTGATCTTCGCCTTATCTTTGCGTATCATTCGCCTATTCATGAGGTGCCCATGCTTCCTCTGACAAAACGTCAGCGCGAGATTCTGGACTATCTGAACGAATTCATCACCCAGCACGGCTACGCGCCGAGCCTCGAGGAGATTGGCCGTCGTTTCGGCCTCTCTTCGCTCGCCACGGTGCATAAGCACCTGACGAACCTGCAGGAAAAGGGCTTCATCAAGCGCGCCTGGAACCGCAGCCGCTCAGTGGAAATGGTCCCGACCAGGACCGGCGGACGCGCCGTCGAGCTGCCGATGCTCGGCTACGTCGCAGCCGGCCTCCCGATCGAAGCGATCACCTCGAACGAGACGATCGCGGTCCCCGAAGATTTTGTCGGCAAGCGCGACACCTACGTCCTGCGCGTGCGCGGCGATTCGATGATCGACGAACAGATTCGCGACGGCGACTTCGTCGTCATCGAGGATCGCAAGACCGCCGACAACGGCGAGATGGTCATCGCGCTGCTGCGCGGATCAGACGTCACGTTGAAGAAGTTCTACCGCGACCCCGGCGGCAAGATCCGCCTGCAGCCGGCCAACGCCGCGATGCAGCCGATCTTCGCCGACCCCGATCAGGTCCAGATCCAGGGCGTCGTCGTCGGAGTGATGCGGAAGTATTAGCGTTACACTTGGGGCATGGCCGATCAGCCCAAGCAAATCAACTTCACCATCGTCCCGGACGAGACCTCGTCCGCGCCGCGGACGTACGCGAATTTCTGCTCCATCGCGCACACGCCGTTCGACTTCACCCTCACCTTCTGTGAGGTGATGCCGCTGTCCGAAAAAGAGATCAAAGAAGCCGAAACGCAGCACATCGTCCGCGCGCCCGTGCGCACGAAGATCGTCGTTCCCGTGCAGTTCGTGCCGAACCTGATCGCGGCACTGCAGGAACACTGGCGCGTGTACAACGAGTCGTACAGCAACGTCGGCTGGAACAAGGGCACCGAGCCAGGCGTTCATTAAGGCCAGGCTGAAGCCGGACCTCTACGCTGATGAAATCCGCACGCGACACACGCGAGATCCTCGACACGCTCGAGCCGCAGCATCCCGGCGCCGACACCGAGCTTCATTTCACGACGGCGTTCGAACTGCTGACGGCTACCATTCTGTCCGCGCAATCGACCGACGCGCTCGTGAACACGGTGACGCCGGCGCTGTTCAAGCGCTACCCAGACGCGCGCGCGCTCTCCCTGGCGACCACCGACGAACTCGAGCCCCAGATTCACTCCACCGGATTCTTCCGCGCGAAATCGAAGTCGCTGCTCGGCATGGCGCAGGCGCTCGTCGAGCACCACGGCGGCGACGTGCCGAACACGATGGAGGCCCTGATTGAACTGCCCGGCGTCGGTCGGAAGACGGCGAACGTCGTTCTCGGCCACGCACTCGGCGTGCCGGGGTTACCGGTGGACCGTCATGTTCTGCGAGTGGCGAACCGCATCGGTCTCGCCGAGTCAGGCGATCCCATCGTCGTCGAACAGCAACTATGCGCCGCGATGCCGCCCGAGCGATGGACGCGGACATCCGACACACTGATCCTGCACGGTCGGCGCATCTGCCGTCCGAAGCCGCTGTGCGATCAATGCTTCGTCGTTGACGAGTGCGACTACTTCCGCACGGTCGTCTCGGTGGAACGGGGACGTTCGACACAAGTTAAAAGTAAAAAGATAAAACCTGAAAATCAGAAGCGAAAGACCGGTGGAGCGAAGCGCATTCGAAAAGCTCGTCGCTGAGGCGCTGCGATCGATCCCGCGGCGCTTCCGCAAGGAGATGCGGAACATCGCGATCATCGTCGAGGACGAGCCGTCGCGCGAGTTGCTCCACGAAATGGGCATCAAGGCGCCCGACACGCTGCTCGGGCTGTATCAGGGCGTGCCGC